>NZ_FR895093.1:6978-12612 GCF_000434655.1 Clostridium sp. CAG:43
GCGAGGTACTTCTCCATGCGCTGGAGGACAAAGGGGTTTATGTATCGTCCGGTTCCGCCTGCTCGTCCAATCATCCGGGCATCAGCGGTACTTTAAAGGGAATCGGCGTGAAAAAAGAACTTCTCGATTCGACGATCCGGTTCAGTCTGGGTGATCTGAATACTGAGGAAGAAGTAGACTATGCGATCGGCGTTCTGGGAGAACTGCTTCCGGTACTGCGCCGTTACCAGATGAAATAAAATGGCTGTTTAAAGAATGGCTGTTCAGTTTTTTTGCGGGAAAGCAGAAGAATGACAGCCTGTTGTAGAAAGGGAATTCCATGTTTCATACATTTTTGATTAAATATGCGGAGATTGGCCTGAAAGGTAAAAACCGCTATGTATTCGAGGACGCGCTAGTGTCCCACATCCATCACTCGTTAAAACGTCTTGATGGAAAATTTACCGTAACCAAGGAGGCAGGGCGTATCTATGCGACCGCAGCGGAAGAATTTGATTACGATGAGGTCATCGACGCACTGAAAAAGGTATTCGGTATTGCGGCGATCTGTCCGATGGTCCAGTTAGAGGACAACGGCTATGACGACCTGAAAGCGAAGATTGTTGAGTATGTGGACAAAGCATACCCAGATAAACACTTTACGTTCAAGGTAAACACCCGCCGTGCCAACAAACAGTATCCGCATACCTCCGAGGAAGTCAACCGCGATCTCGGTGAGGTCATCCTGGACGCATTCCCGGAGACAAAGGTAGACGTACACAATCCGGATGTTCTTTTAAATGTGGAACTGCGTGCAAAACGTATCAACGTATACTCTCTGGTGATTCCGGGACCGGGCGGTATGCCGGTCGGAACCAATGGACGCGCGATGCTGCTTTTATCCGGCGGTATCGACAGCCCGGTGGCAGGATACATGATCGCAAAACGCGGCGTTACCATCGAGGCAACCTATTTCCATGCGCCGCCATACACCAGCGACCGTGCAAAACAGAAAGTAGTCGATCTGGCAAAACAGGTAGCAAAATACGCAGGTCCGATCAAATTAAACATAGTCAATTTCACAGATATCCAGCTCTACATCTACGAGCAGTGCCCGCATGAGGAGCTGACGATTATCATGCGCCGTTACATGATGAAGATCGCGGAAGAGCTGGCGAAGAAAGACGACTGTCTCGGACTCATCACCGGCGAGAGCATCGGTCAGGTAGCATCCCAGACGGTTCATTCCCTGGCGGTTACCAATGCAGTCTGCACACTTCCGGTCTTCCGCCCGCTGATCGGTTTCGACAAACAGGATATCGTCGATATTTCCCTGAAAATTGGTACCTACGAGACATCGATCGAGCCGTATGAAGATTGCTGCACCATCTTCGTAGCCAAACACCCGGTTACCAAGCCGGTCCTGCACCTGATTGAAAAATCCGAGCGCAATCTGGAAGAGAAGATAGATGCGCTGGTAAAAGAGGCGATCGATACGGTTGAGGTTATCCGGTGCTAGTCATATATAAAAAAGAATGTGCCTTGGCACATTCGGGCGTCTCGCGCGGTCGCTTGCGACATGTTTCTGCTTCGCGCGAGTGCGCATCCTCGCGGAGTGTTTTTTTCATAGGACGCAGTTCTCTATGAAAAAAAAGAACCGCTGCAAAGCGAGTTGCTTAACAGCGGTTTTTTTCGTTTCAAACAGAACCATCTCGATCGTTCTAATGGTTGCTATACAATGTACGGAGCCAGTGTCGTTAAGATCTCATCGATCTGGTTCTCAGAATGGATGTTTAAATCGATCGGTTTGGACAGATCCAGACTGAAGATACCCATGATGGATTTAGCGTCAATCACATAACGTCCGGAAACAAGGTCAAAATCTACGTCGAACTTCGCTAAGTCGTTGACGAAGGATTTAACTTTATCGATCGAGTTTAAAGAAATACGAACTGTTTTCATGAAAAAAACCTCCTCTATCTACAATAATACTTTTATACTACAAAGTAATCTGACAAAAGTCAAGAGAGGATTCAATTTAAAGGAGATAAAAATGAGAAAAGCGGCATTCCACAATCTGGGCTGCAAGGTGAACTCGTATGAGACGGAAGCTATGCAGCAGCTCTTAGAGGATGCAGGATATGAGATTGTGCCGTTCCGGGAAGGAGCGGATGTTTATATTATCAACACGTGTTCCGTGACGAATGTTGCCGACCGGAAATCGCGCCAGATGCTGCACCGGGCAAAGAAAATGAGCCCGTCGGCGGCTGTTGTGGCGGTCGGCTGTTATGTGCAGGCAGCAGGCGCGGAGCTGAAAAAAGATGAGGCGGTCGATCTGATCGTCGGCAATAACCAGAAAAAAGATCTGGTACAGATCCTGGATGATTATTTTGCAGATCACGAAAACAGCGGTGAGATTCTGGATATCGGACATTCACAGGAATACGAAGAACTCCATATCCGCCGGATTGCTGACCATACGCGTGCCTTTATCAAGGTACAGGACGGCTGCAACCAGTTTTGCAGCTATTGTATTATACCATATACGAGAGGACGCGTCCGCAGCCGCCGCCCGGAGGACATCGAGCACGAGGTGCGCGGGATTGCGGAAGCCGGATACAAGGAAATTGTCTTGACAGGTATCCATTTAAGCTCCTATGGTGTCGATTTCAAGGATGAGCAGAAAGAAAATCTGCTGACTTTAATCAAACGTCTCGACCAGATTCCGGGCATTGAGCGCCTGCGCCTCGGTTCTCTTGAACCACGTATCGTAACCCGCGAATTTGCCAAAGAGCTGGCGAGGCTGCGGACCATCTGCCCGCACTTCCATCTGTCACTCCAGAGTGGCTGTGACGCGACTTTAAAGCGAATGAACCGCCGCTACAACGCTGCTGAATATCAGGCGTGCTGTGAAATTCTGCGGGAAGAATTTGACAATCCGGCGATCACGACCGATGTCATCGTAGGATTCCCGGGCGAGACCGAAGAAGAATTTGCCGAAACTGAACGCTTCTTAAAAGCGATCCATTTCTATGAAATGCATATATTCAAATACTCCCGCCGCGCAGGAACCCGCGCCGCCGATATGCCGGATCAGGTACCAGAAGGAACCAAATCCGTCCGCAGCGATATCCTGCTGGCACTGGAAAAACAGCAGTCCTTAGAATACCGCGGGCGTTTCCTCGGAACCGAAGAAGAAATCCTTCTCGAAGAACCAATCGAGATTGACGGAACTAAATACATGATGGGACACACCCGTCAGTATGTCAAAGGTGCCGTGCCATACGAAGAAGGATTGAAAAATAAGACGGTGAAGGGAATCTTCACGAAGGCACTGAATGAAGAGGTGCTTTTACTGGAAAAAGAATAAAAGACAGAAAACGAAAAAACCAATGATACCCCCAAGATGGGATTCATTGGTTTTTTACATACATATAAAATTAAAAAAATGACACAAATAGAATATATCGGCTTAACAAATTAATCAGTAAGCAATCAATGAACCCCAACGAGATCCTTAATAACTTCCCCAGCAATAATCAGTCCCACTACTGACGGTACAAACGAGATACTCCCCGGAATCTGCCGTCTGGCGGTACAGTTGCGTGTGGTTTCCGGCGGGCAGACACAGTGGGAACGGCAGGAGATAGCCATATCATCCACCGGCGTCAGTGGTTTTTCTTTCGAATAAACCACTTTCAGCTTCTTGATCCCGCGTTTTTTCAGCTCCCGCCGCATGACCTTTGCGAGAGGACAAACAGAGGTTTTATTAATATCGGTCACCTCAAAAGCGGTCGGATCCAGTTTGTTTCCGGCGCCCATCGAGCTGATGATCGGCGTGTGGGTTTCTTCCGCCTGTTCCACCAGAAGCAGCTTTCCCGTCACGGTGTCGATTGCGTCGATCACGTAGTCATACTGGGAAAAATCAAATTCCTTCGCGGTATCCGGCATGTAGAATGTCTTGTAGGTGTGGACAACCGCATGTGGGTTGATGGATTTGATGCGTTCCTCAGCGACATCAACCTTGTACTTTCCGATGGTGGAGGTGGTTGCGATGATCTGGCGGTTGATGTTGGTTAAGCAGACCTTGTCATCGTCGATGAGATCAAGCGTGCCGACACCGCTGCGCGCGAGGGCCTCCACCGCATAGCCGCCGACTCCGCCGATGCCGAAGATGGCAACGCGTGCTTTTGATAAACGCTCCATGGCATCCCTGCCGAGGAGAAGTTCTGTTCGTGAAAATGAATTTAACATATGATACTCCCTTATAATATATTCTGTCAGCAGTTTCTTTGTGTAATAGGAAATTCCCTGGAATTCCCTATTACACAAAAAGGCACATTCTTTTTTATTTGCTGTATTACCCTTATATGAAATATTCGATCGTAGCTTCCTCCGTCAGCACCGTGTTCCGGTTAAACAGAAGCACAGCCTCGCGTCCTGCCATTTCGCCCAGCGCGTAGAGCTCCATCGATTCCCGGTTAAAATAGGAAAATGGCACGGATCGGTTCCATGAAAATGGGTGGTCGGTCACAAGAAGCGCCTCTTTCTCGTCTGGTTTTGTAAATGGAACCGTCTGGTAATACGGATCAAAGAGCAGGATCTGTCCATCTTTGACACCGGTAAACAGCACATAATGCGCTACCTCATAGTAAAGGCGCACGACAACCGCGCCGCCCCGGTGCAGGGCGTCGAGAAGCAGGCTGTTGTCCCCGACATAGACATCCGAACCGCGCAGATAGCGGCTGGACACGGGAAGTTTTCCGATATCGCCAAGTCCCTGCAGCCAGTTGCTCAAAAACATCATCGCCGTGCAGGAGGTACCGCTCTTTCCGGCCGAGCCCTCCGGACCGTAGCAGTCGAGGCAGTAGAGCATGATATTTCGAAGAATCTCCGGCGGAATTTCCTCGCGCTCAAACAAAAAGCTGATCGCGTTTAAGAGGGAGGTCGGACCGCAGTCGTATTCCGATAATTGGTAGTGAAGTGGATTTTTCATGGTTTAAATCCTTTCATCTGCGGCAATCATCTTGTGTGCCGCTGTTTTCTTGTTCCGTAAAATAAAATGTGCTATACTAAATAGCAACAGGTTCTGTTATGATAACGATGAAAGTGCCAAATCGTTACCGGAAAATCAGCAAAAAACGCTTTAACCACGCTGGAAAAACGTTTTTTACCCATCAGTTCGGTATTTTATTGTAAAGGTGCAGTCTGCGTTTGTCAAGAAAGACGTGAAGAAATGTTCACATATACGGAACGGGTAGATACAGTTCACGGGTAGGCACTTTTGGAACCGAAAGTGCCGTAAGAAAACGTGGTGGCAGCAGGAATTTGCCGTATTTAAATGCGAAGCCACGGCAAATTCCGTTACTGGGCACGCGTGCGTGAACAGTAACAACAGGCAAAAAAGGGTTGACAGATATTGCATAAAGTGATAACATACCTACTAAGTCGATAGGAAAAAGAAAAGGAGTGAAGATCATGAAAGCAGTCAATGGTTTTTGGATGAATACGATGTGTTGCAGCAATGTTTGTACCTGTATGGATCGATGTTGTTGTCGCATTTGTGTACGCGAAAACCAGAAAGCTGGACTTCGGTAAGCGGGGTTTCCGGGGAAAACGGGTTTCGTGAATCTTTTTATTCATAAGGGTTAAGGA
>NZ_FR895093.1:12622-16079 GCF_000434655.1 Clostridium sp. CAG:43
ATAAGGGTTAAGGATATAGAAAGAGCGCATCCGCGTACACAGAAAAACAAGCAGGACAGGCGGCAGAAAAGCTGGATTGGACGGGCGGGAAATGTGTATAGAGGATGGGCTCTTTTCGCATTTTAAACTTCTTTTGGAGCGAGTTTTTCAAATTGGAAATGAGTTCTGGAAAAAAGAAGAATCTATAGAAATCTATAAAAATTAAAAAATATAAAAATCATCACAGATATTAGGAGGAAATCATCATGACAAACATTTATAAGGGAACACTGGGACTGGTAGGAAACACACCGTTAGTTGAGGTTGTGAATGTTGAGAAAGCGCTGGGACTGGAAGCAACGGTTCTGGTAAAACTGGAGTATTTAAACCCGGCTGGAAGCGTGAAGGATCGTATTGCAAAAGGCATGATTGAGGATGCAGAGAAGAGAGGTGTCCTGAAAGAGGGTTCTGTCATCATCGAGCCGACTTCCGGCAATACCGGTATCGGTCTGGCGTCCATCGCAGCAGCGAAGGGATATCGCATCATCCTGACGATGCCGGAGACGATGAGCGTGGAGCGCCGCAACATTCTGAAAGCGTACGGTGCAGAGATTGTCCTGACTGAGGGCGCAAAGGGCATGAAGGGCGCGATCGAGAAGGCAGAAGAGCTGGCAAAAGAGACACCGGGCAGCTTCTTAGCCGGTCAGTTTGTCAATCCGGTCAATCCGGCGGTTCACAGAGCAACCACTGGTCCGGAGATCTGGAATGATACCGACGGAAAGGTTGATATCCTGATCGCAGGTGTTGGTACCGGCGGAACTCTGACAGGTACCGGCGAATACTTAAAATCCCAGAACCCGAATGTGAAAGTCGTAGCGCTGGAGCCAGCTTCATCCCCGGTATTAAAGACAGGCAAGGGCGGCGCACACAAGATTCAGGGTATCGGCGCCGGATTTGTACCGGATGTACTGAACACTAAGATTTATGATGAGATTTTCGAGGCGGAGAATGAGGATGCATTTGCGGCAGCAAAACTTCTGGCACACAAAGAGGGCATCTTAGTCGGTATTTCCTCCGGCGCAGCTCTGCATGGTGCGATTGAGCTGGCAAAACGCCCGGAAAATAAGGGGAAAACCATCGTAGCGATTCTTCCGGACAGCGGTGACCGCTATTATTCCACACCACTCTTTACAGAGGACTAAGAGACTAATTATAGAAATAGGACTTCCCAGAATGCAGGGAGAGTGTTATAATTAACAGAAAATGAGTTACTGGTTACGTGCGCGTGAACGGTAACAAAACAGCAGAAAAACACAGGACCCGTTTGTTTGGCAGAGCACTGTCAGCGCGGATCCTGTGCTTTTGTTTCATTTCATGAGAATTGTGGTTACTGTACACGGGTAGGCACATTTTTTACATTCTTTTTCTTAAAGAGGATTTTGCAGATAACGGATACAGGAGAATATACAATGAAAACGATTACGATTGAGGAGCTGGAAGCGTTAAAGGATGCGGAGAAGACGATCGTGGACATCCGCCCGCAGGACCAGTATATGCGCGGAACTTTTCCGGGGGCGGTAAGCCTCCCGGCGTCCCGGCTGGAAGAGCAATATGAGGAAGAAACAGCCAAGTTAGACAAAATGCATCCAGTGTATGTGATGTGCCATACCGGTGAGAAGAGCCAGGAGTGGGTGCGTCGTCTGACCGGAGACGGATTTGACGCGGTCAATGTGGAGGGTGGTTACCGTGCGTGGCTGCGCCTCTCCCTGTCCCGCTTCGTAGGCGGAGAATCCGAGGCGGATCGAGAGGAAAAACGGGCGAGAATTGAGCAGAGTATTATAAAAAAATTCCGCAAGCCGATCTGGCGGGCGTTTACGCGGGCGCTCAACACCTACGACCTGATTCAGGAGGGCGACAAGATCGCAGTTTGTATTTCCGGCGGCAAGGATTCCATGCTGATGGCGAAACTTTTCCAGGAATTGAAAAAACATGGAAAATTCCAGTTTGAAACCGTTTTTCTAGTGATGAATCCGGGCTACAATGCGGATAACTGGAAGATCATCCAGGACAATGCGAAACTTCTTGGCATTCCGCTGACGGTATTTGAGAGCGATATTTTCGATACAGTGGCGACGATCGAACAGAATCCGTGCTACCTTTGTGCCAGAATGCGACGCGGTCACCTCTATGCACAGGCGAAAGCGCTGGGCTGCAATAAAATTGCGCTTGGGCATCATTTTGATGATGTGATCGAGACGATCCTCATGGGAATGCTGTACAGCGGCAAGATTGAGACGATGATGCCGAAGCTGCACAGCCAGAATTTCGAGGGCATGGAGCTGATCCGTCCGATGTATCTTATCAAGGAAGATGCGGTCAAGGCGTGGCGCGATTACAATGGACTGCAGTTTATACAGTGCGCGTGCCGTTTTACTGAAAATTGCGTGAGCTGCGGAGGCGGACGCGGTTCCAAGCGCGATGAGATGAAGGAATTGATCGCCCATTTTCGCAAGGAGAGCGACGTGATCGAGAAAAATATCTTTAAGAGTGTCCACAATATCAACTTAAAGACTGTGATCGGTTACCACAAGGACGATTGGACGTACAATTTCCTGGATGATTATAATGATAAAAAATAACTTGCCGAATGGGGTAAAGTAGAGTAAAATAAAAAAGAGTAGTTTACCTGCACGCATGGATCCGCAGAGTGACAGAGCGCGGCGGGTATTTAAAAGGACGTGAAGACAAAATGGGTGATATCAGCAATACACAGTTTTTTAGAGCAGTACAGGAAGAGAAGAAGCTGGAGGCAAGCCAGGTTCTGGAACAGGTATATACAGCGCTGACGGAGAAGGGTTACAACCCGATCAATCAGATTGTAGGATATATTATGTCTGGAGATCCGACCTATATTACCAGCCACAAGAGTGCCAGAAGCCTGATTATGAAGGTAGAGCGTGACGAAATTCTGGAAGAGCTTGTGAAGGTATATATTGAGACGAAGCTTCAGTAAAGAGTGGATGCAGCACGGCAATTAAAAAGCGGAAGAGTAAACAGCTGGCGACAACAGTCCAATATCTGACGGGCTGCCAGCTTGTTTTGTTATGGAGAAAATAGAATATGAGAATTATGGGGCTTGATTTTGGATCGAAGACCACGGGAGTGGCAGTCAGCGATCCGTTAGGCATTACAGCACAGGGGATTGAGACGATCACACGGAAGGATGAGAACAAACTTCGCCAGACCTGCGCCCGGATTGAAGAGCTGATCCGGGAATACGAGGTTGGGACGATTGTTTTGGGGTATCCTAAAAATATGAATAATACGCTGGGTGAGCGCGTTGAAAAGACGCTGGCATTTAAAGAGATGCTGGAACGGCGGACGAACCTTCCGGTCGTTATGTGGGACGAGCGTCTGACGACGAATGCGGCGGAGCAGATCCTGATCGAGAGTGGAGTGCGCCGGGAAAACCGGAAGA
>NZ_FR895093.1:16091-40806 GCF_000434655.1 Clostridium sp. CAG:43
CGGAAGAGCGTGATTGATAAGATTGCGGCAGTATTGATTTTGCAGGGATATTTGGATTTACAGGCACAAGGAAAAGCGGAAGAATAAATTATCAGTGATAAAAATCAATGATTGAAAATAAAGAATAGAAGGAGAATCATAGAATGGGAAACCTGGATTCAATGTTAGATGAACTGAATAATATGGAAAACAGCATCACGCTGAGGGATGAGAACGGCGAGGAAGTGAAGCTGTATGTCCTGGAAGAGACAANNNTGGAAGAGACAAAGTTAAATGGCGAGTCCTATCTGCTGGCAAGTGATACGAAGGACGGCGATGGAGAGTGCTATTTGTTGAGAGATACATCAAAGCCGGAGGATGCAGAAGCAGCTTACGAATTTGTGGACGATGACGGAGAACTGGAGTATATGTCCAAGGTGTTTGCGGAGCTGATGAGCGATCTGGGCGTTGATATCGAATAAAAATCTAAAAATCAAATTTTTGGAGGTGCATTGATTGAAAAAGGAAACAAATCATAATAAGGTAAAGATCATACCGCTCGGTGGTCTGGAACAGATCGGTATGAATATGACTGCCTTCGAATATGAAGACAGCATTATTGTAGTAGACTGCGGTATGGCATTCCCGAGTGACGATATGCTGGGAATCGATCTGGTTATCCCGGATGTATCCTATTTAAAGAACAACATTGACAAAGTCAAGGGCTTTGTGATCACGCACGGACATGAGGACCATATCGGCGCGCTGCCGTATGTACTCCGCGATGTTCCGGCACCGGTATACGGCACCAAACTGACGATCGGACTGATTGAGAATAAATTAAAAGAGCATAATATGATGAAGACCGTCCGCCGCAAGGTCGTAAAGCACGGACAGTCCATCAATCTCGGATGTTTTCGGATTGAGTTTATCAAGACGAACCACAGTATCGCAGATGCATCGGCGCTTGCGATCTTCTCCCCGGCTGGTATTATCGTCCACACCGGCGACTTCAAGATCGATTACACACCGGTATTCGGTGAACCGGCGGATCTGCAGCGTTTTGCCGAGCTTGGAAAGAAAGGCGTGCTGGCGCTGATGTGCGACAGTACCAACGCGATCCGTCCGGGATTTACGATGTCGGAGCGCACCGTCGGCAAGACCTTTGATTCGATTTTTGCAGAGCACAAGAACAACCGGATCATCGTTGCGACGTTTGCTTCCAACGTAGACCGTGTCCAGCAGATCATCAATACGGCATACCACTATGGACGTAAGGTAGTGGTCGAGGGCCGAAGCATGGTCAATGTCATCGGCACGGCGAGCGAACTTGGATACATTAATATTCCGGAAAATACACTGATCGACATTGAACATCTGAAAAATTATAAGAAAGAGGATACCGTCCTTATCACGACCGGCAGCCAGGGCGAGTCTCTGGCGGCACTGTCCCGTATGGCGGCAGACCTGCACAAGAAGGTTTCGATCATGCCGGGCGACGTGGTTATTTTAAGTTCCACCCCGATTCCGGGCAATGAGAAAGCCGTTGCAAGAGTTATCAACGAGCTGTCGATGAAGGGCGCAGAGGTTATCAACCAGGATACCCACGTATCCGGACATGCCTGCCAGGAGGAGATCAAGCTGATGTACTCCTTAGTTCGTCCGAAATTCTCGATTCCGGTACACGGTGAGTACCGCCACCTGATGGCGCAGCGCAACCTGGCAATTTCAATGGGCATTCCGAAGGAAAATGTCATCCTGATGCGCTCAGGTGATGTGATCGAGATCGGGGACGAGGGCTACCGTGTTGCCGACCATGTACAGGCGGGCGGCATCCTGGTCGATGGCCTGGGCATCGGTGATGTCGGAAATATCGTTCTGCGCGACCGCCAGAACCTGGCACAGAACGGTATCATTATTGTGGTACTGACGTTGGAGAAATACAGCAACCAGCTCTTAGCCGGACCGGATATCGTGTCCCGAGGTTTCGTCTATGTGCGTGAGTCCGAGGATCTGATGGAAGAGGCACAGAGAATCGTGGATGAAGCCGTACAAGGCTGTCTTGAGAAGCACGTGAGCGACTGGGGCAAGATCAAGAACATTATCCGCGACAGCCTGAGTGATTTCCTATGGAAGAAGATGAAGAGAAATCCGATGATTCTTCCGATCATCATGGAAGTGTAGAAGACTGCAAAAGCAGCACGGAGGTGGTATATGAGCCGGACATCTGGAGAACCCCATATCGCAGTATCGATTCTGGACAGTGTGTTCCGGATCGTCTTTCTGGTACTGACACTGTTTCTGCTCTATGAGGGCGCAACGAAGGGCTACTGGCTGGGGCATGAGATATTTAACCCGACCGCAGTTGAGGCAGAGCCGGGAAGAATGAGAACGGTTACCATCGAGGAAAGCGAAAGCACCTCCGAGGCAGGCGAAGCGCTGGAACGCGTCGGTTTGATTCAAAGCCACGTGGTCTTTGTGCTGCAGGCAAAGATTTATGAATACAAGATATATCCGGGAACCTATCAGTTCAGCACCGCCCAGACTTCTCTGGAGATGCTGAAGGAGATGGATGAGGCGGCAGCTTCTGCCGCCAGCCCGGAGGAGGATAAAAGTGATAGTAAATGACAGAATTACCGCCTATATCCAGTCGTTGGACGCGGGCAACGGACCGCTGCTCGACTCGATAGAGGAAGAAGCGCTGGCTGACTGCGTGCCGATCATCCGCAGGGAGACCTCCGCATTTCTGAAAACACTGATTGCTCTCAAGCGCCCGCAGTCGATTCTGGAGGTAGGAACGGCTGTGGGCTATTCGGCTTTACTGATGAGCCGTGTGATGCCGGAAAACTGCCGGATCACGACGATTGAGAAGTACGAAAAAAGAATACCGATTGCCAAGCGCAATTTTGAAAGGGCAGGAAAAGAGCCGTGCATTACTTTACTGGAAGGCGATGCGGAAGAGATACTGGGGACGCTTTCCGGCCCTTATGATTTTATATTTATGGATGCGGCTAAGGGGCAGTATATGCACTGGCTGCCTCAGATTTTGCGTCTGCTGCCGTCCGGCGGCGTTCTTCTGTCGGACAATGTCTTACAGGACGGCGATATCGTGGAATCCCGCTATGCGGTCGAGCGCCGCAACCGGACGATCCACACGCGGATGCGCGATTATTTATATGAACTGACACACATGAAAGAATTTGAGACGTCTGTCATTCCGATCGGGGATGGCGTGGCGTTAAGTGTAAAGCGATAAAAGAAAGGAAAAACATGAGAAAACTGGAACTTTTAATCCCGGCGGGCAGCCTGGACGTCCTCAAGACGGCGGTCCTTTACGGAGCCGATGCGGTCTATTTGGGCGGCGAGGCGTTTGGTCTGCGGGCAAAGGCGAAGAATTTTACGAACGAAGAGATCAAAGAGGGCATTGCGTTCGCCCATGAGCGCGGTGTCAAAGTATATATTACAGCAAATATTTTTGCACATAATGATGATTTAGCCGGTGTGGAAGAATATTTCACAGAACTGAAAGAAATCAAGCCGGATGCGCTGATTATTTCCGATCCGGGTGTCTTTGAGATTGCCAGACGCATTCTCCCGGAGATGGAGATCCATATCAGCACACAGGCAAATAATACAAACTACGGGACGTTCCTTTTCTGGTATAAACAGGGCGCGAAGCGCGTGGTAACGGCGCGGGAGCTGTCCTTGAAGGAGATTCGCGAGATCCGCGAACATATTCCGGAGGATATGGAGATCGAGAGCTTCATCCACGGGGCGATGTGCATTTCCTATTCAGGACGATGTCTTCTCAGCAATTTCCTGACGGGGCGCGACGCGAACCAGGGCGCCTGTACTCATCCGTGCCGCTGGAAATATGCGGTGGCGGAGGAGACAAGACCGGGCGAGTGGATGCCGGTCTATGAAAATGAGCGCGGCAGCTATATTTTCAACTCCCGCGACCTGTGCATGATTGAGCACATTCCGGAGATGGTCGAAGCAGGAATCGACAGCTTCAAGATCGAGGGACGCATGAAGACAGCACTCTATGTGGCAACCGTGGCGAGAACCTACCGAATCGCAATCGACGATTATCTGGAAAGCCCGGAAAAATACCAGTCCAAGATGGAGTGGTATAAGAGTGAGATCCGCAAATGTACCCACCGGGAATACATCACTGGATTTTATTTCCATAAACCGGGTACCGAGTCGCAGGTATACGGAAGCAATACTTATGTAAAACCGTACACCTATCTGGGAACGGTCGGCGCTGTACGCGGGGATGGCCTGGTTCATCTGGAGCAGAAGAATAAATTCAGCGTGGGAGAGACGATCGAGATCATGAAGCCGGACGGACGTAACCTGCGTGTGGAAGTGAAAGGCATCTTTACCGAGGATGGAACCGCGCAGGAGAGCGCACCGCACCCGAAGCAGCAGCTCTGGGTAGACTTAGGCGGTATGGCGGAGCCGCAGGATATCCTGCGGCGTGAGGACGAGGCGCTGGATTTGTAAAGGTGCGGCTGGATGGACATCAGGAGGATGACAGATGGTTTGGTTTTTAGGAGGAACGGCGGTCCTGTGCCTGTTATATTATATCATAATTGTTATTTATTCAGGTGTTTCGACTTCGTTTGCCTTGATCTGGCCCTGCTTGGCGATCTTTTTGGGACTTCTGGCGGCTGGATGGTGGTTTGGCAGCCAGCATGAGGGCAGAATCCCCGTGTGGATCGGCGTTTCCGTCGGGACAGTATGTGCGGCGGGACTTCTGATTCTGGTGATCACGGAGGTTTTGATCGGCTGGAGCGCCATTACGGCGACGGGACAGCCGGCGGATTATGTGATCGTGCTGGGAGCGCGTGTGCGCGGCGCCAAGATCAGCAATTCCCTAAAGCAGCGTCTGGATCGGGCGATCGAGTATTCGGAGGAATATCCGAACACGGTTCTGGTGCTTTCCGGCGGAAAAGGTCCGGGCGAGGAGATCAGCGAGGCGCGGGCGATGTACGAATATTTACAGTACAACGGGATTCCGGAGGATAAGCTGCTGATTGAAGACCAGTCCTCCGACACGGTGCAGAACATCGAGTTCAGCCGGACGGTGATCGACCGGCAGGAATACAACAAGGCGCAGGCGGCGCGGGCACACCTGATGGAGTTTTACCGTGAGCGCCCGGACGGCGATACCATCCGGATCGGGATTCTGACAAGCAATTACCATGTGTTCCGGGCGGAGGCGATCGCGCGCAGACAGGAGATCGAGCCGGTCGGCGTGGCAGCTGCGTGCGACCCGGTGCTGGCGGTGCACCTGTGGCTGCGGGAGGCATTTGCCGTACTAAAAGACAAATTTATGGGAAGACTGTAAAAAAGAAAAAAAGGTGCGATTCAACGTTACTGGTCACGTATGCGTGAACAGTAACGATTCAACAGATGTCTGTATGCGCTGTGGAATCGTTTCAGAGAAAGGAAAGGCAGCATGACAGTAAAAGATTTGAAGAGCTATCAGATCGTGAATGAAAAACACGTAAAAGAGCTGAATTCCGAGGGAATTCTTCTGGAACATAAGAAGACGGGAGCGAGAGTGTTCCTGCTCTCGAATGACGATGAGAACAAGGTATTCTGTATCGGATTCCGTACCCCGCCATCTGACAGCACGGGTGTGCCTCATATCATGGAGCACAGCGTTTTGTGCGGTTCGGCGAAATTTCCAGTCAAGGATCCGTTTGTAGAGCTGGTGAAGGGCTCCTTAAATACCTTCTTAAACGCGATGACCTACCCGGATAAGACGGTATACCCGGTTGCAAGCTGCAACGACAAAGATTTCCAGAACCTGATGGACGTCTATATGGACGCGGTTCTGCATCCGAATATCTATAAAGAAGAGAAGATTTTCCGCCAGGAGGGCTGGCATTACGAGATGGAGTCGGTGGACAGCCCGATCACGGTAAACGGTGTCGTTTATAATGAGATGAAGGGTGCATTTTCCTCCCCGGAGGGCGTGCTTGACCGCTACACGCAGAACACGCTTTACCCGGATACCTGCTATACGCATGAGTCCGGCGGCGCCCCGGAGGTTATCCCGGAGCTGACCTATGAGAATTTCCTGAATTTCCACCGCAAATTCTACCATCCGTCCAACAGCTTTATCTATCTGTATGGAAATATGGATATGGCAGAGAAGCTGGACTGGCTGGATCGTGAGTATTTAAGCCACTATGACCGTCAGCCGGTGGATTCTGAAATTCACTACCAGAAGCCGTTTGACGCGCCGAAGGACCGTGAGATCTTCTATCCGATCACTGAGGATGAGCCGGAGGATCACGCAACCTACCTGTCGGTTAATACGGTGGTGGGCGACGATCTCGATCCGATTCTCTACATGGCATTTCAGATCCTGGAGTATGTGCTTTTGGATGCGCCGGGCGCCGTTTTAAAGAAAGAACTCATCAGCGCCGGGATTGGCCAGGATATCCTGGGAAGCTATGAAAATGGTATTTTACAGCCATATTTTTCTGTCATTGCGAAAAATGCGGATGGCAGCCAGAAAGAGGCATTTTTAAAGACTGTCAAGGAAACGCTTAAGAAGCTGGCAGATGATGGCATCAACCAGAAGAGCCTGCTGGCGGGCATCAACTACTATGAATTCCGCAGCCGCGAGGCAGATTTCGGCAACGCGCCGAAAGGATTGATGTACGGCTTGCAGTGCTTAGATAGCTGGCTGTACGGCGGCGATCCGCTGATGCACCTGGAATATGAGGAGACATTTGCATTCCTAAAAAAAGCAGCAAAGGAAGGATATTTTGAAGAACTGATCCGCAAATATCTCTTAGATAACCCGTTTGAGGCGGTGATCACGGTCAGCCCGAAGCGGGGACTGACGGCGATCGAGGATGAGAAGCTGCGTGAAAAGCTGGAAGCATATAAGAAGAGCCTGGGCGCGGAGGAGATTCAGGCGATCGTGGATGGCACGAAAGAGCTGAAAGAGTATCAGGACACCCCGTCCCCGAAGGAAGATTTAGAGAAGATTCCGCTGTTGAAACGCTCAGATATCCGCAAAGAGGCGGAGAAATTTATCCTGACCGAGCGCGAGATTGGCGGAACCAAGGTGCTGGCACATGAGCTCTTTACCTCAGGCATCGGTTATCTGCGCGTGATGTTCCGTACCGACCGTGTACCATCCAGGGATCTGCCGTATGTGGGACTTTTGAAAGCAGTGCTTGGATTTGTCGATACGACGAAACACACATACAGCGATTTGTCGGATGAGATCAACTTAAATACCGGCGGTATCACGCTCAGCGTCAGCTCCTATGCGGACAGCCGGAAACAGGGCGCGTTTACCGGTATTTTTACCGCGAGTGCCCGGGTTCTGTGCGAGAAACTGGACTTCGGATTTTCAGCGATCGCGGAGATTCTGCTTGATTCAATCCTTGATGATGAGAAACGTCTCGGCGAGATTGTGGCGGAGACGAAATCGAAGAGCCAGATGCGTTTAAATCAGGCGGCACATTCAGCGGCAGTGATGAGAGCCAGCTCCTATTTTTCAGCAGAATCGGCATTTGACGACTGCACGGGCGGAATCGGTTTCTACCAGTTCCTTGAAGAGACGGCAAAGCACTTTGAGGAGAAAAAGGGCGAGGTGATCGCGAAGTTAAAGGAGACGGCGGCACGCCTGTTTACGAAAGAAAATATGCTGATAAGCTACACGGCAGCAGCCGACGATCAGGCAGGGCTTGAAGCAGCGCTTCCGCTTTTAAAAGAACGTCTTCCACAGGGCGACGGAACCGTTTATCCGTTTGAGTGGAAAAAAGAGAACTTAAACGAGGGCTTCATGACCTCCTCCCAGGTCAATTATCTGGCGCGCTGCGGCAATTTCGTGGAGAAAGGGCTGGCATACAAGGGCACGCTGCGGACGCTGAAAGTCATTCTCGGATATGATTATCTGTGGATCAATGTCCGTGTCAAGGGCGGCGCTTACGGCGTCATGAATGGAGCCGGACGGTTTGGCGACAGCTATTTCGTTTCCTACCGCGATCCGAACCTGCGCGAGACGAATGAGGTTTACGAGGGCATCGTGCCGTATCTGGAGCAGTTTGAGGCAGACGAGCGTGATATGACGAAATTCGTGATTGGAACCATCAGCGACCTTGATGCGCCGCTTCTGCCGCCGTACAAAGGCATTCGCGCCGACGCGGCCTGGTTTACCGGCGTGACGGATGCGATGATCCAGAAAGAGAGAGACGAGATCCTGGCAGTTACCCCGGAGGATATCCGGGCGCTGGCGCCGATTATCAGGGCAGTGCTCAGTGAGCAGAGCATCTGTGCGATTGGAAATGCAGAAAAAGTCAAGGCAAATCAGGATCTGTTTAAGACGGTGAAGAATCTGTTTAACTAAATTAAATGCAAGTGAAAGGAAACAAGATGGCAAATACAGATACAAAAGAGTTTAAATCTGGCTTTGTGACCCTGATCGGGCGTCCGAATGTCGGCAAATCCACGCTGATGAACCACCTGATCGGACAGAAGATCGCGATCACATCTGAGAAGCCGCAGACGACCCGGAACCGTATCCAGACGGTTTACACAGACGAGCGCGGACAGATCATTTTTCTGGACACACCGGGTATCCACAAGGCGAAAAACAAGCTGGGCGAGTACATGGTCAATGTCGCAGAGAATACGTTAAAAGAGGTTGACGTGATTCTCTGGCTGGTAGAGCCGACCACCTTCATTGGGGCAGGCGAGCGTCACATTGCAGAGCAGCTTTCGAAGATCAAGACGCCGGTCATTCTGGTTATTAATAAAATTGATACGGTCAAATCGAAGGAAGAGATTCTGACTTTTATCGCGGCATATAAGGATATTTTGAATTTTGCGGAGATTATCCCGGTTTCGGCTCTCAAAGAGATGAATATTGAGGATGTCAAGAGCAGTATTTTTAAATATCTCCCGGCAGGTCCGCAGTTTTACGATGAGGATACCGTCACCGACCAGCCGATGCGCCAGATCGCAGCGGAGCTGATCCGCGAGAAAGCGCTTCGGATGCTGGACGACGAGATCCCGCACGGCATTGCAGTTGTCATCGACCAGATGAAAGAGCGCCCAAACGGCATCATTGACGTGGATGCAACGATCGTGTGCGAGCGCGATTCCCACAAGGGCATCATCATCGGAAAAGGCGGATCAATGTTAAAACGTATCGGAACCGCTGCCCGGATGGAAATTGAAAATCTGATGGACACGAAGGTCAACCTGAAACTCTGGGTTAAAGTGCGCCGGGAGTGGAGAGACAGCGATATGTATATGAAGAATTACGGATATAACCCGAAAGAAATTTAAGTGAGGGAAGGAAGGGCTGCATGCGAGATTTGATACAGACAACCGGAATGGTGCTTTATGCAGCCCCGGTCGGTGAATTTGATAAACGTCTGATTCTCCTGACGGGAGACCGCGGAAAAATCACGGCATTTGCCCGCGGGGCGAAGCGCACTGGAAGTTTGCTGCGTGCGGCAAGCCGGCCTTTCGCATTTGGAACCTTCACACTTTCTGAGACGCGGGATGCCTACAATCTCTATGGCGCGGAGATAGAAAACTATTTCGAAGGACTTGAACAGGACGTTGAGTGCGCCTGCTACGCCTCCTATTTTGCCGAATTCGCCGAATACTTCGGAAGAGAAGGTCTGGAGGCAAGAGAAATGCTGCGATTACTCTACCAGTCCTTCCGCGCCCTCCTAAAACCCGCACTCCCCAACAAACTTGTACAGCGTATCTTCGAGTTAAAAATCATGGTTATCAACGGCGAATACACCGAAGATCCACCCCTGCGCGCCGGAGACTCCGCACGCTACGCCTGGCAGTACGTCATTTACGCGCCGATCGAGAAGTTGTATACATTTCTTCTGAAAGAAGATGCATTTGCACAATTTGCGGCGAATGTGGAGCGGAATAAGAGGGCGTATGTAGATAAAAGTTTTCACTCATTGGAGATATTGCAGACGATTACATAACATACAACTATCCAGGGAGGAACCATTTATATGCCAGAACCCAAATTCCACCAGAAAATCGCCTGGTTCAATTTCATCTGCTGCCTCATGGTCATCTGGACGCATTCCGGCAACGCGGATCTGTTTTTCCCGGAACTGGGGCAGGACGCACCGTGGTGGCATTTCCAGTACCCGGTCATGCAGGAAATTCTGCGGGTGGACATCCCATGCTTTATCATGCTGTCTGCCTACCTGTTCTACCGGAACTTCACGATGAAGCGGCTGGGAGAAAAATTAAATAAACGTCTGCATTCGCTTCTGGTTCCGTACCTGCTCTGGAATACCATCTACTACGTGGCGTATGTGGCGGCGAGCCGGATTCCGGGACTGCAGACGATCGCCAACCGGACGGATCTGGTGATCACGACGTCCGGGGCATGGCAGGCGATCACCAAGTATACCTTCAATCCGGTGTTCTGGTTCATGTATCAGATCATTCTGCTGGTGCTGCTGGCACCGGTGCTGTATCTGTTTCTGAAAAATATCTGGACCGGCGCGGCATTTCTGCTGGTGCTGCTTGTGGCACTTTTCAAGGGGGTGGCGCTGCCGGAGCTGAATCTGGACGCCCTGATTTATTATTCCTTTGCCGCCTATGCGGCGCTGCACGGGAGAAAATGGGCGGAGGCGGTATGGTCGTGGAAGCGGGCGGCACTGGGGGTGTGCCTGCTGGCAGTGGGAATCGTGCTCAGCAGGAGCTATTATACCCACTATTTTGTGCCGGGAATCGTTCTCTACCAGCTTCTGGCAGTCATCGGTGTCTGGATGATGGTAAACGAGCGCTGGCTGGGAGAAGTCAGACCGTTTATGACCTGCACCTTTTTTATCTATGCGACGCACTTTGTGGTGGTCCGTTTCCTCAATAAGGCGGCGGCGCTGCTATTTCCGGGAAGCCAGCTGGTTTCGATGTTTATGTATGTGTGCATGCCGCTGCTTGCAGTGACACTCTGTTATCAGGCGGCGCGCGTGTTGCGGAGGTACCGTCCGGATATCTGGAAGACCCTGAATGGGGGACGCTGACAAAAAGCAGGATTTACGGTTGAAAGGCAGGTATCTCTGGAAACGGAAGTGCGAGTATGCGTTTTTTCAGGTCCAAGTCTTGAAAATACATAGAAAAGCAGGTATACTATAAAAACTTGGTTGTAGGAGCATTTTTGCGCTTGGGAGGAAGAGCAATGAAAAAAAGAGGATTTCTTCTGGCAGCGTGTACCGTGGGTGTGATGCTGTCCGGCTGTGGCTCACGGGAAACCGCCTTTTCCCCTTCGGAGAGCTGCGTATATGTGGCAAAAGACGGAGCGCTGTCGAGTGCTCTGGTGGAGCAGACCGGCGGTATTTCGGTCGATGAGAATGAATTAAAGCAGTATTTAGAGACGGCAGTGATTCATTTTAATGAAGAAAAAGGCGCCGGGGCGCTGGCACAGAACCAGAAAAATGCCGAGAGATTGCCGGCAGCATTGAAAAGTGTGAAGGCGGGAAAAGACACGGTGACTGCGATCTTTGATTATGCTTCCTTTGAAGATCTGAAAGCATTCGGAGAGACGAATGACAACGAGGACACCAGCAACTCCCTGACGGCGCTGGAGGCAAAGCCGCTTTCGGAGGCGATTGCCGATGGATGGTTTTCCGAGGGTGAGCTGGTAAAGGCAGATGGAAGCGAAGCCGGAACGGATACGGTTCAGAATGAAAAGAGCGGCATGGCAGTCCGGAGCGAGGGCGGTGCGACGCTGATGGTCGGCGGAAAAGTGCTTTACCGCAGTTCGAATACCGAGTTAAAAGACGATTCAACCGTCAGTCTGCCGGAAACAGACACGGCTTATGTGATTTTTAAAAGATAAAAAACAGAATGATTGTTAAATTCGTCCATCTGCCAGATATCGAAAGAAGAGGCGGGGACGGGTACAATGATAAATGAATCAGGAGGACAAGACAAATGGAAAAGACGATGGACAAAATCGTGGCGCTCGCAAAATCAAGAGGATTTGTATATCCGGGTTCTGAGATTTACGGCGGCCTTGCCAATACATGGGACTACGGCAATCTGGGCGTAGAACTGAAAAACAATGTAAAACGTGCATGGTGGCAGAAATTTATTCAGGAAAGCCCGTACAACGTAGGTGTAGACTGTGCGATTCTCATGAACTCCCAGACATGGGTGGCATCCGGACATCTGGGCGGCTTCTCTGACCCGCTGATGGACTGCAAGAGCTGTAAAGAGCGTTTCCGTGCAGATAAGCTCATCGAGGACTATATGGCAGAGCATGGCATCGAGATCGAGGGTTCCGTAGACGGCTGGTCCCAGGAGCAGATGAAACAGTACATTGATGACAATAACATCTGCTGTCCGAGCTGCGGCAAGCATGATTTCACCGACATTCGTCAATTTAACCTGATGTTCAAGACTTTCCAGGGAGTTACCGAGGATGCAAAAAACACCGTATATCTGCGTCCGGAGACTGCACAGGGTATCTTTGTAAACTTCAAGAACGTACAGAGAACCTCCCGCAAGAAGATCCCGTTTGGTATCGGTCAGATCGGTAAATCTTTCCGTAACGAGATCACACCGGGTAACTTTACTTTCCGTACCAGAGAGTTCGAGCAGATGGAGCTGGAGTTCTTCTGTGAGCCGGGAACCGACCTTGAGTGGTTTGCATACTGGAAACAGCACTGCATCGACTGGCTGCAGACACTTGGCATCAAGCCGGATGAGATGCGCGCGCGCGACCATTCTCCGGAAGAGCTGTGCTTCTACAGCAAGGCGACGACCGATCTGGAATTTCTGTTCCCGTTCGGATGGGGAGAGCTGTGGGGTATCGCAGACCGTACCGATTACGACCTGACCCAGCATCAGAATACCTCCGGACAGGATATGACCTACTTTGACGATGAGAAGAAGGAGAAATATATCCCGTATGTGATTGAGCCGTCCCTGGGTGCTGATCGTGTGACGCTGGCATTCCTGTGTGCAGCTTACGACGAGGAAGAGATCGGCGAGGGCGATGTGAGAACCGTTCTTCACTTCCATCCGGCGATTGCACCGGTTAAGATCGGTGTGCTTCCGCTGTCCAAGAAGCTCAACGAAGGTGCAGAGAAGATCTATGCAGAGCTTTCCAAGTACTACAACTGCGAGTTCGACGACAGAGGCAATATCGGTAAACGTTATCGTCGTCAGGATGAGATCGGTACTCCGTTCTGCATCACCTATGACTTCGAATCCGAGACCGATCAGGCTGTAACTGTACGTGACCGTGATACCATGGAGCAGGTACGTGTGCCGATCGCAGAGCTTAAGAACTACTTCGAGGATAAGTTCCGTTTCTAATCTTTAAATAAACAAAAAAGCAGAAACCATATTCCAGAAAACAGGAGATGGTTTCTGCTTTTTGTGTTAGAGAGGGCTTGTGACATTTTTGGCATTTTGCAAAGAACGAAATTTATTTTGGGGAAGATTAGGCACTGTTCTGGATAGTCATCTCATTTAATATTCGCGAAAATTACAAAAAAATATATATTGATCGAAAAAAAGTTGGAAAGAATTCAAAAAAACTCTTTACTAGACCGCAGTTTATGTTATAATATTCACGATGGCTTTTATCTTTCACATAAATACAAATATGTGAATGTAAAACATAAACGAGTATAGGAGGAAAATACTTATGGCAAAATGGGTTTATATGTTTAGCGAGGGCGACATGACCATGCGTAACCTGCTGGGAGGAAAGGGAGCGAACCTGGCGGAGATGACAAGCATCGGTCTGCCGGTTCCACAGGGATTTACAATCACAACTGAGGCTTGTACCCAGTATTACGAAGATGGTCGCAAGATTAACGACGAGATCATGGCACAGACCATGGAAGGCGTTAAGAAGATGGAAGAGCTCAATGGAAAGAAATTTGGCGATCTGAAGAACCCACTGTTAGTATCGGTTCGTTCCGGTGCGAGAGCATCCATGCCAGGTATGATGGATACTATCTTAAACCTTGGTTTAAATGACGAGGTAGTTGCAGCGATGATCGCAGGCAACCCGGACCCGAAATTTGAGCGATTTGTATATGACTCCTACAGACGTTTCATCCAGATGTTCTCGGATGTCGTTATGGAAGTTGGTAAGAAATACTTCGAGCAGCTCATCGACAAGATGAAAGAAGAGAAGGGTGTTCAGTACGATATCGAACTGACTGCTGCTGACTTAAAGACTCTGGCTGAGCAGTTCAAGGCTGAGTACAAAAAACAGTTAGGTGAGGACTTCCCGTCTGACCCGGTTGTTCAGTTAAAATTAGCAATCGAAGCTGTATTCCGTTCCTGGGACAACCCACGTGCGAACGTATACAGAAGAGATAATGATATTCCGTATTCCTGGGGTACTGCAGTAAACGTAATGCCGATGGTATTCGGTAACTTAAACGATGAGTCCGGTACAGGTGTTGCATTTACCCGTGACCCGGCAACCGGCGAGAAGAAGCTGATGGGCGAGTTCTTAAAGAACGCACAGGGCGAGGACGTAGTTGCTGGTGTTCGTACTCCGATGCCGATCGCTCAGATGGAGCAGGAGTTCCCGGAGGCATATGCAGATTTCATCAAGGTTTGCGATGTGCTTGAGAACCACTACCATGATATGCAGGATATGGAGTTTACTGTAGAGAACCGTAAACTTTATATGTTACAGTGCCGTAACGGTAAGAGAACTGCTCAGGCAGCTCTGCAGATCGCTTGCGACCTGGTAGATGAAGGCCATAAGACAGAGGAAGAAGCAGTCGCTATGATCGACCCGCGTAACCTCGATACACTGCTGCATCCGCAGTTTGACGCTGCTGCATTAAAGGCAGCTACTCCGCTTGGAAAAGGCTTAGGTGCTTCTCCGGGTGCTGCTTGCGGTAAAGTTGTATTCACTGCAGAAGATGCTGAGAAATGGGCTGAAAAGGGCGAGAAGGTTGTCTTAGTTCGTCTTGAGACCTCTCCGGAAGATATTACCGGTATGAAGGTTGCTCAGGGTATCTTAACCGTTCGTGGTGGTATGACCTCTCACGCAGCCGTAGTTGCCCGTGGTATGGGTACCTGCTGTGTATCCGGATGCGGCGACATCGCTATGGATGAAGAGAATAAGAAATTCACATTAGCTGGTAAAGAGTTCAATGAGGGAGACTTCATCTCCATTGATGGTACAACCGGTAATATTTACGAGGGCGAGATCAAGACCGTAGACGCTACCATCGCTGGTACATTCGGCCGTGTTATGGCATGGGCTGACAAGTTCAGAAGACTGAAAGTTCGTACCAACGCTGATACACCGGCAGATGCGAAGAAAGCTAGAGAGCTTGGCGCAGAAGGTATCGGTCTTTGCCGTACTGAGCATATGTTCTTCGAGGAAGACAGAATCGCTGCTTTCCGTGAGATGATCTGTGCTGACACTGTAGAAGAGAGAGAAGCAGCTCTGGATAAGATCCTTCCGTATCAGCAGGGCGACTTCGAAGGTCTGTTCGAGGCTCTGGAGGGCAACCCGGTTACGATCCGTTTCCTGGATCCGCCGCTGCATGAGTTTGTTCCGACTGAGGAAGATGACATCAAGAAACTGGCTGACGCTCAGGGCAAACCGGTTGAGACTATCAAGAACATCATCGCTTCCCTGCATGAGTTCAACCCGATGATGGGTCACCGTGGACTTCGTCTGGCAGTTACCTATCCGGAGATCGCAGTTATGCAGACCAAGGCAGTTATCCGTGCAGCTATCAACGTACAGAAAGCACACGCTGACTGGTCCGTAAAACCGGAGATCATGATTCCGCTCGCTTGCGATGCGAAAGAGTTAAAATATGTAAAAGATATCGTTGTGAAGACCGCTGACGAGGAGATCGCAGCAGCAGGCGTTGATCTGAAGTACGAAGTAGGTACCATGATCGAGATCCCGCGTGCAGCTCTGACCGCTGACGACATCGCAAAAGAGGCTGAATTCTTCTGCTTCGGTACAAACGACTTAACTCAGATGACCTACGGCTTCTCCCGTGATGATGCAGGCAAGTTCCTGAATGCTTACTATGACAAGAAGATCTTCGAGAGCGATCCATTTGCAAAACTGGATCAGACTGGCGTAGGTAAGCTCATGGAGATGGCGATCAAGTTAGGTAAAGCAGAGCGCCCGACCCTTCATGTAGGTATCTGCGGCGAGCACGGCGGCGACCCGTCTTCCGTAGAGTTCTGCCACAAGATTGGTCTTGACTATGTATCCTGCTCACCGTTCCGTGTGCCGATCGCTCGTCTGGCTGCTGCTCAGGCTGCAATCGCTGAGAAATAATTATTTAAGGGAAACCTTAAATAGAATAAATGGTTAGATAAGGACTCCCTTACGAAAGTAAGGGGGTTCTTTTGTATAAATAACCGGCGGCTGTTTATGAAAAAAACATAGATGATGGCAACTTTTTATGGACATGGTATATTTTGAATGCTATAATCGAAAGTGTAAGAATATAAGGTAAGAGTTAAATGGGTATTATGGATAGAGTTCCTGTGAGTTTTTTTACATGGAGCTTTTTTTTGATCATATAGGAAATTAAGTCTTATGTGCGGGGGGCACCGAAGCGCAGGCCACTGAATCGTAATAAATAGCCGGAAATCAGATGTGAAAAAATAGAAAAGAATAACAGGGATGGAAGGAAAATGAAAGGAAAAAGAGTGATCACAGGTATTCTGCTTGTTGGAATCTTAGCAGTCACCCTGGCAGGGTGCAAAAATACAGATGAGAATAAAAAAGAAACGGGAAAACCCGTCATCACACTCGGAAGCGACAACTATCCACCATACAATTATCTGAATGAAGATGGTGTGCCGACAGGAATCGATGTAGAACTGGCTACAGAAGCTTTCAGAAGAATGGGCTATCAGGTGAAGGTTGTCCAGATTAACTGGGAGAAGAAGAAAGAGCTGGTGGAGAGTGGAGAGATAGATTGCATCATGGGCTGTTTTTCCATGGAAGGGCGCCTGGATGATTACCGCTGGGCCGGACCGTACATAGCAAGCCGTCAGGTGGTTGCTGTAAATGAGAGCAGTGACATCTATAAACTGAGTGACCTGGAGGGAAAGAATCTGGCTGTCCAGTCCACAACCAAACCGGAAGGCATCTTTCTGAACCGGACGGATGAGAGAATCCCAAAACTGGGAAATCTGATCAGCCTGGGACACCGGGAACTGATCTATACATTTCTGGGGAAAGGATATGTAGATGCAGTTGCCGCACATGAGGAATCGATTGTCCAGTATATGAAGGATGATGGCATAAGCTTTCGTATCCTGGAAGAACCGCTGATGATCACCGGAATAGGGGTTGCTTTTGCAAAAGAGGATGAGCGGGGAATCTGTGAACAGATGGATCAGATTCTGGAGGAAATGCGTCAGGATGGCACATCCCTGAAAATCATTGAAAAATATCTGGATGATCCGGAGAAGTATCTGGAGGTGAATAATCTTGGATATTAAGGGAAGAACGAAGGGAAAACAGATTAAAATAATTGGTATTTTGCTTGGAATCTGTGTGGCTGTAGTCTCTCTGTTTTATTTCTTCCATACGGAAAAAGCGGAAGCAGAAGAAAGAATGGTAGAGATCGTAAACTATGTGAAAGTGCAGTGCTCCACCTACACCCATTATAATGAATCTTCGGAATCCAAAAGTCTCCTCCGTGCCATTGAAAGTGCCAGACAGATGAGTACCAATATTAACATGGAAACAGAAAGCGGCGGTCAGTTAAGCCGGGAGTTTCTGAAGGATAATCTGCAGACACTCTGGGTGAATGGTATCCTTGTACTGGACGCAGAGGGAAAGACGGTCTGTGAGTACAGCACGAACGAGTCTCTGACGGATGAGATTACGGCGTATCTGCAAAAAGACATCATCATGGATTTTGACGGATATGAAGAAAGAAGCTATTCGGAACGGTTGGCCAGGGAAGACGGGTCTCGGATCGACATTGCAGCCTGCGCCAGAAAAGATGCACCGGGTATTGTGGCAATTTACTATTACACATCTCCTGAATTTACCAGAAACTATACTTTGACGATACAGAGACTTTTAAATGGATATGGCGTCCAAAAAGATGGAACAATTATTGTTGCAGACGAGGGGGTCGTTGTTGCCAGTAACGATGAGAGCCTGCTGGGGCAGAATACGGCCGACAATGAGGTTGTTCAGGCAATGAAAAAGCACACAGACAGTCAGCATATTTTTCATTTAAAGAATGAAGGAACCGGGTGCTACGGAATCATGCTGAAGCAGCGGGATTATTATATTTATGCATATCTTGCGGATCGAGAAGTATTTCATAATCTTCTATTAAGTGTGATAAGTGTTATTTTTCTATATTTTCTGATATTTGGTATATTCTGGTTCTGTATCTCCAGAACCAATCTGGAATATGAGAAACAAGAACGGGAAAAGGATGAAAAATATAAAGCGGAACTTTTGATAGCTGCAAAAAAGGCGGAAGCCGCTAATCGGGCAAAAACAGAGTTTCTTCAGCGGATGAGCCATGATATCCGGACTCCGATTAATGGAATCTGCGGTTTGGTCAATATGGCAGATCATTGTGCAGATGATATGGAGAAACAGACAGAATACAGAACAAAGGTGAAAGAGGCATCCAATTTGTTGCTGGAACTGGTAAACGATGTCCTGGATATGAGTAAGCTGGAGTCGGGCGAAGTGATTTTGGAAGAAATTCCGTTTGATCTGAGTCGTATTTCCAGGGAAGTACTTGTTGTGATCGAGCAGATGGCGGCAGAACAGAATATCCGGATCGTGTGGGAGAAGAAAGAAATCACACATCGGAAGCTTATTGGAAGTCCAGGATATGTGAAACGTGTGATGATGAATATACTGTCGAATGCGGTGAAATATAACAGAAAAAACGGACATATCTATATTAGCTGCCGGGAGATTCCATCCGGACAGCCAGAGATGACGACAATAGAATTTGTCTGCCGGGATACAGGAATCGGAATGACAGATGAGTTTCAGAAACATATTTTTGAACCGTTTGCCCAGGAACATGCAGGAAGCCGTACAAAATTTGCCGGAACAGACCTGGGAATGCCGATTGCAAAGAAGTTGATTGAGACAATGGGTGGAACCATTACCTTTGAAAGTGAAAACGGTGCAGGGACTACCTTTGTGATCCGGATTCCATTTAAAATCGATCTAAATTCGGATAAACGGGAAGAAAAGAAAGATGTATCAGATGGAAAATCTATAAAGGGAATGCATATTCTTCTGGCAGAAGATAATGAGCTGAACATGGAAATTGCTGAATTTGTGCTTCAGAATGAAGGTGCTGTCGTGACTAAGGCATGGAATGGGCAGGAAGCCGTTGAACGATTCAAAAAAAGTGAACCCGGTGAATTTGATGCGATTCTTATGGATATCATGATGCCGGTTATGAATGGTTATGAAGCAGCAAAGACGATTCGTTCCATGGATAGAAAGGATGCTAAGGCGATACCGATCATTGCAATGACAGCAAATGCGTTCACAGAGGACAGAATAAGAGCAAAAGAAGCAGGAATGGATCAACATATTGCAAAACCGATTGATATAAAAACCATACTTGCTGTTTTTGACCAGGTGTTTAGAACTTCATAAAAACTGCATATATATAGAAAATTAAAATACGGATAAAAGAAAAAAATACTGATTGTAGATGACGCGGAATTTAACAGAGATAGGTTGAAAGAAATTCTGGGAGAAACATATGATTATCTGGAAGCAGAAAATGGAAGTCAGGTCACTCAGATGCTGGGAGAGAATGTTGGAATTGATCGGATGCTTTTAGACATCAATATGTCATAGATGAATGGCTCTGATGTTTTGAAATGGATGAACCAAAGTCAGTGTATTACGGAAACTCCTGTAATCATGATTTCTTCGGAAGAACCGGTTGATACGATGCGTAAAGCATATGACCTGGGAATCACGGATTATATCATCCGACCGTTTGATTCTGTGATTGTAAAGAAAAGAGTTCAGAATACCTTGCATTAAGTAATGTGGTATGTTGCTAATTGACAAATCCACCTTTTCCAAGTATCGTATATACGTGTAATAGTATGTATGATTTGAATGTGGAGTAAATATGACCGAAAAACATAGTTATGAGATTATCGTCCTGGATCTGGACGGAACCTTAACAAACAGAGATAAGGTGATTACGCCAAAGACGAAGCAGCGTCTGATGGAGCTTCAGGAGCGTGGAAAGAAGATTGTACTGGCGTCCGGGCGTCCGACGCCGGGGGTGCTGCCGCTTGCGAGAGAGCTGGAGCTGGCAAAATACGGCAGTTATATTCTGTCGTTTAATGGAGGCAGGATCACGAACTGCAAAACCGGCGAGATCATATTCAGCCGGTCCCTGCCGCAGGAGGCGAATCAGAAGATTATACGCCTGGCCGAGGAGGAACAGGTGGGGCTTTTGAGTTACGATGAGGCGGGGGCAAAGCTTCTGACGAACCAGAGTGACAGTCCCTATGCAAAGTTGGAAGCGCGGATCAACGGCATGGAGTTAGTACAGGTGGACGACATGGAAGCTGCGATCACGTATCCGGTACCGAAATACCTGATGATGGAGGATGGAGACTACCTGGCGATGGTCGAGCCGCGCGTCAAGGCGGCGATGGGGAAGAATTTCAGCGTTTACCGTTCGGAGCCGTTTTTCCTGGAGGTGCTTCCGAGGGGCATCGATAAAGCACAGTCGTTAGAGCGCCTTCTTTCTCACATCGGGCTTTCGCGTGATCAGATGATTGCCTGTGGGGACGGCTACAACGACCTCACGATGATTCAGTATGCCGGATTAGGCGTAGCGATGGAGAATGCGGTGCTTCCGGTGCGGAAAGCTGCAGACTTTATTACCTATTCCAACAACGACGACGGTGTGGCTCATGTGGTGGAGAAGTTTATGCTGTAGAAGATTTGACAGATTCGCATAAATGTATATTGCGTGAACAGATGAAAAATAAAATATTCATAAAAATAGGCAAGATACTAGACTTTAAAACTTTAATATGTTAATATAAGAAAAAAGGAAAAATGAATATATTTTCGGAGTACATATTAAAAAGGGGTGCCTTGCATTATGAATAAAAAACTGAAAACAGAAGCTGTGGATCATCTGTTCCAGGCGATTCTGACACTGAAAAATACCGACGAATGCTATAGCTTTTTCGAGGATGTATGCACAGTTAATGAACTTTTATCATTTTCCCAGAGATATGAAGTAGCGAAGATGCTGCGCGAGAAGAAGACATATCTGGAGATCGCGGACAAGACCGGCGCATCGACAGCGACGATCAGCCGTGTCAACCGTTCTTTAAATTACGGAAGCGACGGATATGATATGGTATTTGCGCGAGTGAAAGAGCAGGAAGAGGCGGAGAAAACGGAAGCGTAAGACGAAGTAGGAATATACGCACGATAGATAAAGCGCGTACTTTCATAGGTGTAGCAAACCAACCTGCCAAAGATGGACAAATTTGGCTTGGGGTGGAATTGTCCCAGGAGCTGGCAGCTGGTTGAATGAAAGATAAAAAGAAATGAAAGAAAAAAGACATTGAAAGAATTCCCACAAGGGGAAGTGATTCCAGTGTCTTTTTTATCGTGTATGGTGCAATGGGTTGAAATTTTTGTTGTTTAGCCTATTTTTGAGTGTGGCGGTACAGCGGAAGTGCTGCCTATTTCTTTTTCTTCGGATTCACCGGCGTCTCCTGCCGGAGCTGTTCCGCCAGGATTTCAATCATCTGTTTTTTCAGATAGACATCAAACGCCAGCTCACTGATAAAGGCGAACAGCTGTAAATACTCGCGGTCTTCACAGTCATAGTCCTTGAATGTCTGGCTGGCGGCGTCAAATTTTGCCATGACGTCTTCCTGCAAGCGCTTGCGCTGCCCTTTTTCCAGCGAAAAGATTTCGTTGTAAAGCTCTTCTAATTCCGGGCTGGAACCATGGGAAAAGTGGTGCTCGCTGATGGGCGAGAAGAGCTGTTCAATATCCCGAAAGGATATCACATTTTTAAAATAATAAATCAGAATCAGCATCAGCAGATGATTCTTGGAGTAGCGTTTTTTGACGGGCGGCGGCAGCAGGTTATTTTTGGCATAGTTATTGATCATAGTTTTGGTCAGGATCTTATCCTCGCCCAGCCATTTGGAAGTGTTCAGGTGGCTGTCCATGAAGGTCGTGACCTGATCCATATATAAATCAATACCGGGAATCTCCGACGGATGCACCCGGGTCAGACTATCAACATAAGCCAGCAGATCCTGCAGGCGTTCTTCGTTTGATTTCATGTATGTACCTCGCTGCGTTGAAATTCGAAAGCTGCGAAACAGGGAGGCAATTTTGGCGCTTCCGCTGTCATGAACTCTCTATGTGATATTATATAGTTTTGAAAACCAGATAGCAAGGAGAAATTTAAAATCAATGAAAATTCCGTGACATCCAAGAGAAAATAGATTATACTAGAGCGTATTCGAACATACTTTTTGTCATTAAAAATAGATTATATAAGAGGATAGAAGGGAACGAAACATATATGAGCAAATACGACACACTTAACCCGATGCAGCGGGAGGCGGTTTTTCACACGGAGGGACCACTCCTGGTTCTGGCAGGCGCCGGTTCAGGAAAGACGCGCGTCCTGACACACCGGATTGCGTATTTAATCGAGGAAAAACGGGTGGCACCGTGGAATATCATGGCGATCACATTTACCAATAAAGCGGCGGCGGAGATGCGCGAGCGTGTGGATAAGATTGTGGGGGAAGGCGCGGAGGCGATCTGGGTTAGCACGTTCCATTCGAGCTGCGTTCGGATTCTGCGCCGGTTTATCGACCGTCTGGGATATGACACGAATTTTACTATCTATGATGGCGACGACCAGAAAACGCTGATGAAGCAGGTGCTCAAGAAAATGCAGGCGGATCCGAAGCAGTTTAAGGAGCGGGCGGTGCTGTCACGGATTTCTGCGGCGAAAAATGACCGGATCACGGCGGATGAGTTTGAGCAGCAGGCGGGAGCGGACTTCCGGGAGAAAAAGATTGCTCAGATTTACCGGGAATACCAGAAAGAACTCAAGAAGAATAATGCCCTGGATTTCGACGATCTGCTGGTGAAAACGGTAGAGCTTTTCGAGGCAAACGCGGATGTGCTGGAATATTATCAGGACAAATTCCGGTATATCATGGTGGACGAGTACCAGGACACGAACCTTGTACAGTTTAAGCTGGTCGATCTGCTGGCAAAGAAGTACAGAAATATCTGTGTGGTCGGTGATGATGACCAGTCGATCTACAAATTCCGCGGGGCAAATATCGAAAATATTTTAAGTTTTGAGAAAGCATTTCCGGGCGCACGTGTTATCAAGCTGGAGCAGAACTACCGTTCCACCCAGAGCATCCTGAACGCGGCAAATGAGGTGATCCGCCACAACCGCGGCAGAAAGGACAAGACGCTGTGGACGGCGAATGACGAGGGACCGAAGGTGCGCTTCCGTCAGTATGACACGGCATACGAGGAGGCAGACGCCATTATCCGTGATATTGAGCGTGAGAAAGAAGAGAAAAATGCGGAATATTCGGATTTTGCCGTGCTGTACCGTACCAATGCACAGTCGCGTCTTCTGGAGGAAAAATGTATTTATTACAGCATTCCGTACCGGCTGGTCGGTGGCGTCAATTTCTATCAACGCAAGGAAATCAAGGATATTCTCTGCTATTTAAAGACGATTGCGAATGGGCGCGATGATCTGGCGGTTCAGCGTGTCATCAATGTGCCGAAGCGCGGCATCGGTGCGACCTCGATCGGAAAAGTGACGATCTATGCGTCTGCCAATGGCATGAGCTTTTATGATGCGCTGCTGCGCGTGCGCGGCGTGCCGACGATCGGCAAGGCGGCGGATAAGATCGAGAAGTTTACGGAGCAGATCGAAAACTTCCGGTCGCGGCTTTCGGCCCTTTCGATCCCGGAACTTATCGAGGCGATTCTGGAAGAGACGGGATATAAGAAGGATCTGGAGGCGGAAGGCGAGATCGAGGGAGAAACACGTCTGCAGAACGTGGAAGAGCTGGTTAATAAGGCGACCGGCTATATGAGCACGGCGGAGGAACCGACGCTGGACGGATTTTTGGAGGAGGTTGCGCTGGTAGCGGATGTAGATAGTCTGGACGAATCCGAAAACAGGATTGTCCTGATGACTTTGCACGGCGCAAAAGGTCTGGAATTTCCGTATGTCTATTTAAGCGGCATGGAGGACGGGCTGTTTCCGAGCAGCATGTCTATCTTTTCGGATGATAAGGACGCCATCGAAGAAGAACGGCGTCTCTGCTATGTCGGAATCACCCGTGCGGAGAAGGAACTGACGCTGACGGCGGCGAGACAGCGCATGGTCAATGGAGAAACGCGGTTTGCGAAGATCAGCCGCTTCATCGAGGAGATTCCGCCGCAGCTTCTGGACGAGGAAGAGCAGCCGACCGTCTTTGAACGGGCTGCTGGTATGAGCCGGGGCAGACACGGATTTGAAGATTCGGGGACTTCTGGTTGGACAACGGGCAGCTTTGGTGTATCTGGCGCGGGAGACGGCGATCGGGTGCGGATTGGCGGAATGTCTGGAAAACACCCTCTTTCAGAGAACGATGCCGCCTGGGAGCGCGGCGCAGCCCGGATGAGCGGCTGGGGCGG
>NZ_FR895093.1:40822-43330 GCF_000434655.1 Clostridium sp. CAG:43
GGGGCGGTGTGAATGGTTCCGGAAGTGCTGGTTCTAGCCGCACGCTGGATCCATATAAGAGCGCTTATAGTTCCAGCAGCCGTCCAGCCAGCCCGGCACCGTCATTTGGCAAGGCATTTACGGTCCAGAAGGCCGACCATCTTTCCTACGGCGAGGGCGACCGAGTCCGCCACCTCAAATTTGGCGAGGGAACGGTGCAGAAGATCGCGGACGGCGGCAAGGATTTTGAGGTGACGGTTAATTTTGACCGCGTGGGCGTGAAAAAAATGTTCGCTTCATTTGCAAAACTGGTGAAATGTTAGACCGTGCCGTATTGTTACGGTACACGTATGCGAAAACAGTAATGCCGTATTAAAACATTTTCGCCAGATCCAATAAAAAATATAGTAAAATCGGCTGAGAGATGGTATAATAAAATCAAGAATTGCGGATCAAAACGCGGGAAAGGATGTGGAGTGTATGAATAAATTTGATATGATGAGCAAAGATGCGCTCTCCAGAGTAGAAGAGATCATGAATGCAACCAAACTGAATGAATTCCTTCACAGAAAAGAAGAAGAGGAGAAACAGAAAAACTGTATTCTCTGGATTTTAGCCATTATCGGTATTGTAGCAGCAGTTGCAGCGATTGCATACGGCGTATATCGTTTCTTTACTCCAGATTATCTGGAAGATTTCGAGGACGACTTCGATGATGATTTCGACGACGATTTCTTCGAGGATGAGAGCGACGAGAAAGAAAAGAAAGACTGATTGTGATAATTTAGTCAATGAATCAGAATAAATACTGCGCGGAACCGGAAAATCGGTTTCACGCAGTATTTTTTATGCCATAGGAAAGTTTGTAGATAAGTTTGTATTTTTTATATCTTGGAAAAAGAAAAAATTCCTGTATACTATAAAGATATGAATTAGAACCGCAGATGGAAATTAGCTGTGAGTTGAAGAAGCATTTGCAGTTGGTGATTATAGTGCGGTAAAAGCCACTGAGAGAAGGAGCTATATAGTTATCAATGAAAAAAGGTGAGATTTACGAAGGAACTGTAGAACGGATTGAGTTTCCAAATAAGGGCGTAGTTGTGATAGATGGAGAGAAAGCGATCGTCAAAAATGCGCTTCCGGGACAGAAGATCCGGTTCCGTATCAATAAAAAGCGCGGCGGTCGATGCGAGGGTATGCTTTTGGAGGTTGTCGAGCACTCAAAGTTAGAGACGGCAGAGGATGTATGCCCGCATTTTGGTATCTGCGGCGGATGTCTTTATCAGCCGATTCCGTATGAGGAACAGCTTGCGATCAAGGAAAAACAGGTTCGTTCCCTTCTGGATGCGGTATGTCCAGAATATGAGTTTGAGGGCATCTTAGGCAGCCCGCTGGTGCAGGGCTACCGGAATAAGATGGAGTTTTCCTTCGGTGATGAGGTCAAGGATGGTCCTATGTCGCTGGGAATGCACAAGCGCGGCAGTTTTTATGATGTGGTTACAACCGGCGAATGCCATATCGTGCATCCGGATTTTTGCAAGATTCTTGTCTGTACAAAAGAATATTTTGAGGAAAAGAAAGTTGGATTTTATAAAAAAATGCAGCATACCGGCTATTTGCGCCATCTTCTGGTGCGCCGTGCGATCAAGACAGGGGAGATTCTGGTCGATCTGATCACGACGACACAGACGGATACCTTTGAGGGAACCGAGGAAGCACTTTTACGGGGATGGACGGAGCGCCTTCAGGCACTTCCTATGGAGGGAAGCTTTGCGGGCATTCTGCATACCAAAAATGATACATTGGCGGATGCCGTAAAAGATGAGGGGACGGACATTCTGTTCGGACGCGAGCATTTTTACGAAGAGCTTTTAGGGCTGCGGTTCCAGATCTCGCCGTTTTCTTTTTTCCAGACGAACTCATTGGGCGCGGAGGTACTGTACGAGAAAACGCGTGAGTATGTGGGTGAGACGAAGGGAAAAGTCGTATTTGACCTTTACAGCGGCACCGGCACGATCGCGCAGATCCTCGCACCGGTGGCGGAGAAAGTAGTCGGCGTGGAGATTGTCGGGGAAGCAGTCGAGGCAGCCCGTGAGAATGCGGCGCGCAACGGACTTGGCAACTGCGAATTTCTGGCGGGGGATGTCCTCAAGGTGGTGGACGAGCTGGAAGAAAAGCCGGATCTGATCGTTCTGGATCCGCCGCGCGATGGAATCCATCCGAAGGCGATCGGAAAGATTTTGAATTTTGGCGTCAGCCACATGGTTTATGTGTCCTGCAAACCAACCAGCCTTGCGAGGGATCTGGAACCGATCCAGGCGGCAGGATATCAGGTGGATAAGGTGTGCTGCGTGGATATGTTCCCGCATACTGCCAATTGTGAGACGGTGGTTTCATTGACGCGGAAGAAATAAGATCCCAAAATGGATGTGGGAAAAATGGATGAAACAAAAGAGAATGAAATAAAACCATCCGGGGCAACGAGATGTTTGTCAGCCGGAAAGAAAAGTCGGTCACGCGTGCAAGCAT
>NZ_FR895093.1:43362-47283 GCF_000434655.1 Clostridium sp. CAG:43
AAAAAAGCGCAGGAGCTTGGCTGCGTGACCGGACCAAAGCAGCTGGGAGTATTTGGGGCAAGCTATCTGTATCCGGTGTTCCTGAGGCTGGGGATTATCTGCGCCAGTGCTGGTTGATTTCCGCCCCGAAAAACAGGATGCAGATGCAGGCGTACAGCCACAGCATCAGGATCACGACGGCGGTCAAGCTGCCGTACATATAAGAATAATTACCGAAATAGTTGAAGTAGATGGAAAATCCGTAGGAACATCCGATCCATCCGACGGTGGAAATCAGCGCACCGGGAAGCTGGAGACGGATATCCTGCCGTTCATAGGGCAGCCAGGTGTACAGCGTGACGAAAAAGAGCGTCAGCAGCGCCAGCGCAAGAAACGTCCGGAGACTAATCAGGCAGGAAACGAATCTGTCCAGCATCGGAAAGTAACGGAATAGCAGGCGCTGCAGGGAGGAACCGAACACCATCAGAACCAGGGAGAAAATGCACATCAGGAGAAAAACGATGGTATAGCCAGAGTTGATGATACGTCCTAAAAGGTAATTTCTGCGCTTGCGGCAGCCGATGATCCGGTTTAAGCCGCGCTCGATCCCAAGCATGCCGCGGGCAGCCGACCAGATGGTTGCCACGGTGGTAACCGAGAGCAGGGCGGCCGGGGATACAGTCTGGATGTCCTGGATTACCGATTCAATCAGTGGGTGGATGCTGGAGGGAAGAAGCTGTGTCATCACGTGCATCAGATCCTCCGGGCTGACGGCGGGGATGAGCTGGATCAGCGTCAGCAGAATCATGATAAAAGGTGCGGCGGAGAGAACGATAAAAAAAGAAGCCTGGGCGGCGTACACCGTGACTTCGTCTTTGATGAAATCGTTGTAAATCCGTTTACAGTTCAGGAGAAAAGAAAGCATGGAAAACCTCGCTTGATTTATGTTATTAAGAAAATATCCGTAACCGGCTCATTTCCCTTTGAAAAATGGCTGACGATAGGTGAATGCCATTTCAGTGTTGTTAAAAGTATATTATCATGAGGTCGAAAAAATAGCAACGGATTTGCCTGTCTTGACGAAAACACCGGTTTCCCGTATGATAACAGGATAGAAATGATTCGGGTCTGCAGGGCATAAGGATGGCAGTGATGCGGACAGCAGCAAAAATCAGCCGACAGCCAATTGGAAAATGGGACATGGGAGGAAACAAAATGATCGCAATCACAGCATGCGCGGCGGCACTGGCAGTCGTGACAGTGGGGCTTTTGCTCCGCTCGGAATATGAAAAAAAACATTTTGTGACCGACCAGTATGAGATAGAGAGTCCGAAGCTGCCGGATGGCGCCGCGTTCCGCTGCGTATTTTTGTCGGATCTGCATGATAATGTGTATGGAACGGACAATGAGCCGCTGGTGGCAACGATCCGCGCATTCAAGCCAGATGCGGTGCTGATCGGCGGCGATATGATGGTCTGTAAAGGAAAAGGAGATTTAACCGTCACGGTATCGCTTCTGGAAAAATTGACCTCCTTTGTGCCGGTTTACTATGCGAACGGAAATCATGAGGAGCGGATGAACCGGGAGCGGGATGTGTACGGAGATTTGTATGATCGGTTCCAGATAGAATTAAAACGTCTGGGGGTTCATTATTTGTCGGATCGAAGCGAGGAGATCAATCCGTGGATCCGGGTGACTGGGTGCAATTTGCGGGAGATATATTATAAGCATCATTTCACGGTGCCGGAACTGCCGATGGAAGAGCTTTCGGGGCGGGTTGGAACTGCGGCAGAGAAGACGTGTTTTCATCAGATGAAAGAATCGTTTTCTCCTGACTTGGCGGAAAAGGAGCGAGAAGCCGGACATGAAATGTATGAGATATTATTATTTCATTCTCCCCTCTTTTTTGAGACCTGCCGGAAATGGGGCGCGGATCTGACGCTTTGCGGACATTTCCACGGCGGAACTATCCGGATCCCGGGGCTGGGAGGCGTGATGACGCCGCAGTACCAGTTTTTCCTGCCATGGTGCGCCGGACGGTTTGATGCGGACGGAAAGACGATGATCGTCAGCCGGGGGCTTGGGACACATTCGATCAATGTGCGGCTGAATGACCGGCCAGAGCTGGTTTGTGTGACGTTGCGGGGAAAACAATAGAGAGATTCTGGTTATTGTACACGGGTAGGCACTTTTGGAACCGAAAGTGCCGTAAGAAAACGTGGTGGCAGCAGGAATAACTCTTCGGCACGGGTGGATGTATACGGAATTTGGTATATGATTGTAGAAAAAGCTGGCTAAAAGAAGGAGTTCGGAAAGAATGGAAATTTCCTATAAATTAGATAATTTTGAAGGACCGTTGGACCTGCTGCTTCATCTGATTGAAAAAAATAAAGTAAGTATCTACGATATTCCGATCGTCCTGATTACGGAGCAGTATCTGGAATATGTTAATCAGATGGATCATGAGGATCTGGATGTGGTCAGCGATTTTCTGGTGATGGCGGCGACGCTTCTGGACATCAAATCGCGGATGCTCCTTCCGAAGGTGGAAAAAGAAGAGGAAGAAGACGAGGAAGATCCGCGCGCCGAGCTGGTGCGCCGGCTGTTGGAATATAAGATGTATAAATATATGGCGCAGGAGCTGGAAGAGCGGGAGCAGGAGGCAGAGCTTCTCTTTTTTAAGGAACCGACGATTCCCCGGGAGGTGGCGAAATATGAAGAACCACTGGATCTGGACAAGCTTCTGGATGGTCTGACGCTGGCAAAGCTGCAGAAAGTGTTTGACGCGGTCATGAAGCGGAATGCCAATAAGCTTGACCCGGTGCGAAGCCGGTTCAGCACGATCCGCAGGGAACCGATCAGCCTGGAGCAGAAGGTAAGGTCGGTGCTTTCTTATGCGCGGGAACACCGTCATTTTAAATTCAGCGATGTGCTGGAGAGGGAATCCGATCGCCTGGAGATAGTCGTGGCGTTTCTGGCAGTGCTGGAGTTGATGAAGATGGGACGGATTCATCTGGTGCAGGAAAAATTGTTTGATGAGATGCAGCTCGATACGGTGGATGTGGATGAAACGGAAAACGAGGCAGAGCTGGAACTTTCGACGGAGGAAGGAGAAGAGTATGCCAGAATTAGATGAAAAACGCGAGGAAGCCATCGTGGAATCGGTTCTCTTTACAATGGGAAAATCGGTTGAGCTGCGCCAGCTTGCGGCGGCGCTCGGGACGGATACAGAGCGCGCGGAAGCGGCGGTCAGACGATTACAGAGCCGTTATGAGGCAGAAAAGCGGGGCATGCAGATCACGCAGCTGGAGGACAGCTGGCAGATGGCGACCCGCGCGGAATATTATGAGAATCTGATCCGGGTGGCAGCGACGCCGAAGAAGCAGATTTTAACGGATGTTGTGCTTGAGACACTCTCGATCATTGCTTATAAACAGCCGATCACGAAGCTTGAGATTGAAAAGATCCGCGGGGTTAAATCGGATCACGCGGTCAATAAACTGATTGAGTACAATCTCGTTTACGAGGTAGGGCGTTTGGATGTGCCGGGACGTCCGGCATTGTTTGCGACGACGGAGGAATTTTTGCGCCGGTTTGGAGTCGGATCGACGAAAGAACTGCCGGAACCGGCACCGGGACGAATCGACGAGTTCCGCATGGAGGCGGAGGAAGAGCTGAAGTTTGAGGGGAAACTGCCGGAAGAGGTAGAGAAGGAAATGAAATATTAACGTTTTCTTAACAATATTCATTTAATTCTGACATTAACAGATTCTTAACATCATATTTCTGTATTTTCTTGTAACTTTTTGTAGCCAACGTGGAAAATGAGGTCAACACAAACAAACAAGCAGCTCTTTCAAATCGCTACATAAATGAAAGAAGCCAGCAAAACAAAAGGGGGAATTGTTTATGTTGACACTTGAGCTTGATATGTATCAGGCG
>NZ_FR895093.1:47310-48198 GCF_000434655.1 Clostridium sp. CAG:43
CTTGGCGCACTGGTCTACTGTCTGGGAAGATTGCTTGTACAGAAGCTGCCTTTCCTGAGCAACTATTGTATACCGGCTCCGGTTGCGGGCGGTGTCGTATTTGCATTCGCTCATCTGGCGTTGTATGCAACAGGAGTTCTGGAGCTTTCCTTTGATACAACCTTACAGAGCGTATTTATGACGATCTTCTTCTGCAGCGTCGGTTTTACCGCCTGCTTCCGTCTGTTAAAGAAGGGCGGCGTTCAGGTATTTATGTTCCTGGCGCTGGCAGTTGGTATCTGTATCGTGCAGGATGCAGTCGGCAGCGGTCTGGCAGCAGCGTTTGGTCTGAATCCGCTTCTCGGCTTATGTATGGGTTCTATGCCGTTAGTTGGAGGTCACGGAACGAGTGGTTCCTTCGGACCGCTTCTGGAGCAGGAATACGCAGTTGTAGGCGCAACTACAGTTGCCTTGGCATCTGCTACATATGGTCTGGTATCCGGCAGTATGATGGGTGGTCCTATCGCCCGTGCCCGTGTTGAGAAACACCATCTGAAATCAACCGCAGCCGAGGAAGGCAATGCAGTTGACGAAGTAGCATCGCCGATCGACGGTCAGAAATTCACCACCGCGGCTGTATTCCTTGCAGTTGCAATCGGTGTTGGTACCTTCATTTTCGCGTTCTTTAAGAGCATTGGTCTTACATTCCCGACTTACATCGGTGCGATGCTGGCAGCAGCCGCTATCCGTAACATCTGGGATGTACAGCACAAAGATCTTCCGATGGAAGAAGTTGACGCACTGGGCGGTCTGTCCCTGAACCTGTTCTTAGCGATGGCAATGATGAGCCTGAAGCTGTGGCAGTTAGCAGCTCTGGCGCTTCCGATGATTGTTATCCTGTTAGTTCAG
>NZ_FR895093.1:48243-52314 GCF_000434655.1 Clostridium sp. CAG:43
ACTTCCTTGTATTCAACATCATGGGCCGTGATTACGAGGCAGCTGCAATGACCACCGCATTCTGTGGTTTCGGTATGGGCGCAACCCCGAACGCAATGGCAAACATGAGAGCACTGGTAGAGCGCTATGGTCCGGCTCCGCGTGCATTCTTCATCGTACCGTTAGTAGGAAGCTTATTCGTAGACTTCTTTAACTCCATGGTACTGACTACTTTCATGAACCTCTTATAATTTGATGGCTGGTTCAGCAAAGTATCCATTTAAAATATTCTGATATTGAAGCAGCTCCAACCTATTTCCTTCCCGGCGGTTCTGGATTTCCAGGCCGCCGGGATTTTTCGCGCGCAACGAGCGAAAGTCCGTGCCTGCACGAATTAATACTTTCGGAAAACGCGCGCGTGTGGTATTATAGAGAAACTGGAAAGTTGAAAAATATTTTTCGGGGAGGTGCTTTGTGAAAAACAAACCTGCAAGGCAGCCATTACCAGATAAAATGTGACAATAAGAAAGGATTTCATACAGATATGAACAGCATGAACATAAAGATCAAATATTTCACAGACGCCATTGACCGCCTTGCCTACATTGACGGCAAATCTGACTGGATCGACCTGCGTGCGGCGCGTGAGGTGGTGCTGAAAAAGGGTGATTTTGCCTTGATTCCACTTGGCGTGGCGATGGAGCTGCCGAAGGGCTATGAGGCGCATGTAGTTCCGCGCAGCAGTACCTTTAAAAATTTCGGCATCATCCAGACCAATCATATGGGTGTGATCGATGAGAGCTACTGCGGGGACAACGATCAGTGGCATTTTCCGGCATATGCGCTGCGTGATACAGTGATCCATGTCAATGACCGCATCTGCCAGTTCCGCATCATGGAGCATCAGCCGAAGATCGTATTTGAGGAGACAGAGAAGCTTGACAATAAAGATCGCGGCGGGATCGGAAGTACGGGAAAGAATTAATAAAAAGGTTTGGTAAAAAATGAAGCAGATAAAGAGGTTAAAACGAGGAAAAATAAGTCTTTTTCTGGCAGCAGCGGTGCTTTCACTGGGCATCCTTTCCGGCTGCGGCACTGAATCGAAGGAAGCGAAAGAAGCGCGTATGACCGGAATCGAGCAGTTAAATGCAGGTAATTATCAGGATGCGATTGATTCGTTTGGAAAAGCGCTGGATGAGAGCGATGGGATCGTCAATTCTTTTGAGCTGGATGTTTTAAAATACCGCGGCGAGGCAGAATACAAACTGGCGGATTATAAGGCGGCAGCGCAGACCTATGGAATTCTGGCGGAGGTAGACGGCGGAAAAGCGGAATACCTCTATTATAAAGCGGCATCGGAGGCAGCAGCCGGACAGGCGGAGGATGCCGAAAAGGATTTTGCGGCAGCGGAGGAAAAGGCGAAGAACAGCAAAAAGAGCAGCGCCGCGGCTCCGGGTGTGAGTCTGGCGTTTACGGCGCTTGCGTCGGCGGCGCGGGATGCCGGGGATAGTGAACTCGCAGCCCAGTACTGCAATCAGGCGATCGAGCGCGGCGTGTCGGGGCCGGAGATTTATAATCAGCTTGCGATCAGTGAAATGGAGGCTGGCGATTATGAGAGCGCGATGTCCCATTATGAGGAGGCGCTTTCGCTGGCGGACAGTGAGACGGCGCTGGTAATCCGGCAGAATATTGCGGTTCTCTATGAGAAAGAGGGCGATTTTGCGAAGGCGCTGGAACAGTTTAAGGAGTGCCAGGCAGCCGGTGCGGACACACCGGAGGTGCAGAAGGAAATCCGTTTTCTGGAAAGCCGGTAAATATTGGAGGTAATATGGCAGAATTGTTCGATATGAAAGAACTGGAGGAGCGCGTCATTCTGGTGGCGGTCAGCACCTCTGATGAAGATGATACGGAGGCGTCCTTGGATGAGCTGGAGGAACTGGCGGATACCGCCGGGGCGACGGCGATCGGGCGTCTGGTGCAGAACCGGGAGAAGATTCATCCAGGCACCTATCTGGGCAGTGGAAAGATCGGGGAACTGCGGGAGATGGTCTGGGAAATGGGCGCAACCGGCGTGATCTGCGACGATGAACTGTCCCCGGCACAGCTTCGCAATCTGGAATCGGCGCTGGATACGAAGGTAATGGACCGGACGATGGTCATTCTCGATATTTTCGCGGCGCATGCGACGACGAGTGAGGGAAAAATCCAGGTTGAGCTGGCACAGCTGCGTTACCGCGCAGCGCGCCTGGTCGGACTGCGCAGTTCCCTGTCCCGTCTGGGCGGCGGTATCGGTACGAGAGGACCGGGTGAAAAGAAACTGGAGATGGACCGCCGTCTGATTCATGAGCGGATCGGGCAGCTAAAGTCGGAACTGGAAGATGTCAAACGCCACCGCGAGGTGACGAGAAAACAGCGCGACCGGAAATATACGCTGTCGGCGGCGATCGTCGGCTACACGAATGCCGGTAAGTCAACGCTTTTAAACACCCTGACGGGTGCAGGAATCCTGGCACAGGATAAACTGTTTGCGACGCTGGATCCGACGACGCGTGGATTAAAGCTGGCGAGCGGACAGGAGATCCTGCTGACAGATACGGTCGGATTCATCCGCAAACTGCCGCACCATCTGATCGAGGCGTTCAAGAGTACGCTGGAGGAGGCACGTTATAGCGATATTGTCCTCCATGTGGTCGATGCGTCGAACCTGCAGATGGACACGCAGATGTATGTCGTATATGATACATTGCGTCAGCTGGAGATCGGCGATAAGACGGTGGTAACAGTCTTTAACAAAATGGATCAGGTGGAGCAGCCGGAGACGCTGAAAGATCTGCATTCTGATTATCAGGTGCAGATTTCTGCGAAGACGGGCGCGGGACTGGATGAGCTGAAGGATATTCTGGAAATGATTCTGCGAAACCGCAAGATTTATCTGGAAAAGGTATTTTCCTACCAGGAAGCCGGACGCATCCAGACGATCCGCAAATACGGTCAGCTTTTAAAAGAAGAGTACCGGGAAGATGGCATTTACGTGGAGGCGTATGTGCCGACGGAGCTCTACGCAGGGTTGATGCGCTAACAGGCAGATGCGTACAGATCCATACGGTAAAGAGGTGTGCGGGGAAAAACCGTATGCCTCTTCTTCATGTTTTGACGGATGCTAAGAAGTTGTTAAGATGAAGAGAAAAGAGATGACAGGGCGCAGGATGCTTGTGTCGGATAGAATGACCGCACAAGTTTGCAGACATCTGGGATAAAGGAGTTAGAAGATACAGAATGGAACAGAAGGGACAAAACGGACAGGAACAGATTCTCGTCGGAATTGACGTTGGCTCAACGACGACGAAGGTGGCAGTGATGGAGGTGGCAACGGGGAAAGTCCTGTTTTCGGACTATACACGCCATCACTCGGATCAGCTTCAGAGTGTGTCGAGAGCTGTAAAATTGGTGAAAGAGACGCTTGCGGGGCGGTCATTTCTGACGGCGATGACCGGTTCGGGCGCAAAGCACCTCTCGGAAGAGCTGGAGATCCCTTATGTACAGGAGGTAGTGGCGAACTCGATCGCCTTGAAAGCCATGTACGGGGAAATCGGAACGGCGATCGAGCTGGGTGGACAGGATGCGAAGATTATCTTTTTCCAGAGGGATAAACGGACGGGCGAGCTGCAGGTCGCAGATATGCGGATGAACGGCAGCTGTGCTGGCGGTACAGGTGCGTTTGTGGATGAGATTGCTTCTCTTCTTAAGACACCGGTTGAGGAATTTGACGCGCTGGCGGCACAGGGAACAACCGTATATGATATATCCGGACGGTGCGGCGTGTACGCTAAGACCGACATCCAGCCTCTTTTAAATCAGGGGGTTAAAAAATCAGATTTGGCGCTTTCCTCCTTCCATGCGATTGCCAAACAGACGATCGGCGGTCTGGCACAGGGACTTTCGATCGAGAAGCCGGTCGTCTTTGAGGGCGGTCCGCTGACCTTTAACCGGACGCTGGTGCGCGTGTTTGCTGAACGTCTGGACCTTCGGCCGGAGGAAATTTTAAGTCCGGACCGGCCGGAACTTCTGATTGCCTGCGGTGCGGCGCGCGCG
>NZ_FR895093.1:52409-64615 GCF_000434655.1 Clostridium sp. CAG:43
TGCGTGCGGCGCGCGAGGAAGCAAAGAAACAAAGTGAAGCCGGAAATGGCGATGAGATGGCGGAGGGCACGTTCCGTTCCCGTCCATTTTTTGCCGATCAGGCGGCGCAGACGGAATTTCAGGAGAGACACAGACGCCCGGAACGAAAAACAGTATATCCGCAGTCAGGCAGTACGCTGCGGGCATATCTGGGTATTGATTCGGGCAGTACGACGACAAAATTTGTCCTGTTAGATGAGAATGAGGAACTTCTGGATTCCTTTTATGCGCCGAATCAAGGCGATCCGCTGACGGTGGCAAAGAAAGCACTGATTGCGATGCGGGAAAAGTATGCGTCCCACGGCGTGCGGCTGGAGATTTTGGCAGCCGGGACGACCGGTTATGGAGAAATGCTCTTTTCACGCGCATTTTCGGCCGAGACACACGCGGTTGAGACGGTGGCACATGCGCGTGCGGCGGCAAAATACACGCCGGATGCGACGTTTCTTCTGGACATCGGCGGTCAGGATATGAAGGCAATCTGGCTGGACAATGGCGTTATCACAAATATTGTCGTGAATGAAGCCTGCTCATCCGGCTGTGGGTCGTTTTTGGAAAATTTTGCATCCTCCCTGCATATTCCGGCGCGGGAGATTGCTGAAAAGGCATTTTCTTCGCAGCATCCGGCTGCGCTCGGAAGCCGCTGTACCGTCTTTATGACGAGCAGTATCGTGACGGAGCAGAGAAATGGAAAGCTGCCGGAGGACATCATGGCGGGGCTGTGCCGTTCGATCATTGAAAATGTATTTACAAAGGTTATCCGTGTGTCGAACCTGGATTCTCTGGGAAAGAGGATTGTCGTACAGGGCGGAACGTTTGAAAATGATGCGGTTCTCTGTGCGCTGGAACAGTATGTTGGCCGCCCGGTGATCCGGGCGCCGTATCCGGGCATTATGGGGGCGATCGGTGCGGCGCTTTTAGCGAAGGAAGAGACAAAGAGCCAGAAACAGCCGCATTTTATTGGTTTGGATCAAATGGAGTCCCTGACCTGGCAGCAGGAGGCGAACGTGCCGTGTCCGTTCTGTATGAACCATTGTCAGCGTGCGGTGGTGCGGTTTTCGAATGGAACCTCATGGATCACGAACAACCGTTGTGAGCGGGGCGAGATTCTTGGCGATCCGAAGGATGTGAAGGTGCGCGAGCGACTGAAAATAGCGTCCGAAAACCGGAATAAAGTGCCAAATCTCTATAAATTGCGGGAAGAACTCCTGTTTGCAGATTATCTGGATCAAGCGGAAGAGGGGGATGCATCGTCTGCAAAAAGTCATTCAGAGCGGGCAGCCGATAAGACTGGTCTTGTGCCGAAGGCTGTGTCTGATACTGTGCGGCGAAATATAACCATCGGTCTGCCGCGCGTCCTTGCTTTCTGGGATACGATGCCGTTCTGGACGACGTTCTGGCGTTCGCTGGGCTTTGAAATTCAGATTTCATCCCCGAGCACGCACAAGATGTTTGAGGAAGGCTTAAGCGCGGTAACTTCAGATACCGTCTGCTTTCCGGCAAAACTGGTGCACGGGCATATCCGCGATCTGGTAAAGAAGAAAGTGGATCGTATTTTTATGCCGTCGATTGCGGCGATCGGATCGGAAAATACGGAATCAACGAGCGAGTCCATGTGTGCAGTCGTGAAGGGATATCCGCTTGTGATTCGCAACTCGGATTCTCCGGAGAAACAGTGGGGTATTCCGTTTGATGCACCGTTATTTTACTGGTACAGGGAGGAAGATAAAGAACGTCAGCTTATTACATATATGGAACAGACATTTTCCATCCAGCCGTCGGAAACGAAAAAGGCGGTTCTTGCAGGAAATGATGCGATGCGGCAGTTCCGGAGCCGCCTGAAAGAGGCGGGAGCGAAGGTTCTGGAAGAGGTGGAAAAAGAGGGGCGCTATGCGGTGGTGCTGGCGTCAAGACCGTATCAGAACGATGCGCTTGTCAACCACAGCCTGCCGGAGCTTTTGACCGAGTTCGGCGTTCCGGTTCTGACGGCAGATTCCGTTCCGGGCATTGAAAATGTGGATTTAAGCCACAGCCGTCTGGATGTCGTAAACAATTACCACGCGCGGATGCTGGCGTCCGCGGTTCTGGCGGCACAGAGCCAGAATCTGGAATATGTCCAGTTTGTAAGCTTTGGATGTGGGCATGACGCATATTTGTCGGATGAGATCCAGCGTATGATGCGGGAAATCTCCGGAAAATCACCGCTGATCCTGAAACTTGACGAGAGCGAGGTACAGGGACCGCTGCGGATCAGGGTGCGTTCCTTCCTGGAGACGATCAACATGCGGCGGAAGAAGCGGGAGATGGCGGAGAGGCTGCAAAACCAGCCTGGAACAAGCCGGCAGGAGAATGCGGGCGGCGGAAATGAATGCGGGACGGCTGCGCTGGGACCAGACATTCAAAAATCCTGGCAGGTTCACGAACTTTCGGATCCATATCCGGTTAAATTTGAGGTGGATGACCGCAAGAAGCGCACGGTTCTGGTCCCGAACACCTCCCACGCGTTCTGCCGGATTATGTCGGCGGCGTTGAAGACACAGGGAATCCGGGCAGTTCCGCTGGCGGTCGGCAGGGAAGAGGCGATCCGCCTCGGAAAGCAGTATGTCCACAACGATATCTGTTTCCCGGCGCAGATTGTCATCGGCGAGGCGCTGGCAGCACTTCGGAGTGGTCAGTATGTGCCATCTGAGACGGCGATCGGTATGGGAAAATACATCGGTGACTGCCGCCTGACCCATTACGGTGCGCTGCTTCGCAAGGCGCTTGACGACGCCGGCTACCCGGAGGTGGCGATTCTGACGAACGATGACGTCGATTATCATGATCTGCATCCGGGCTTCCGGATGAACCTTATGTCGGCGATCCGTCTGGCGGGAGCGCTTCCGATGATCGATATTCTGGAAGAGCTGCTTCGCAAGATCCGCCCGTATGAGAAGGTTTCCGGAAGCAGCGATCAGGCATTTGATGAGGCGATGGATTTCGTCGTGGATGGTCTGGAGCAGCATGGGCTTTCAGGCGCTCTGCGAGGCTTTAAAAAGGCGATCCAGCGGATGAATGCGATCGAATATGACCGGAGCCAGCCGCGCCCGCGCGTCCTGATCGTCGGCGAGTATCTCCTCAATTTCCATCCGGGCGCGAATCATGAGATTGAGCGCTACCTGGAGAAAAATGGATTTGAGATTATCGAGGCGCGGATGACGGATGTTATCCGGAAAACGTATTTCTGCCAGGATGAGCAGATTCGGACGTATCATCTGAAAAAGCCGTTTGTCAAGAAAAACTGGTACCATGTGGCGAACCGGGTATTTGACGCTGCGCACGCGGCAGCGGATCGGATAGCGAAACAGCATCCGCTCTATACGCCTGTCTGCCGCCTGCCGGAACTGGTAAAGGAAAGTGACCCGATCATCCCGCACACCTTTGACGCGGGCGAGGGCGTGCTGATTCCGGGTGAGATCCTGCACCATGCGGAGCACGGCTGCCGGGCATTTGTGATTTTACAGCCATTTGGCTGTCTGCCAAACCATGTGGTAGGACGCGGCATCGTAAAAAAAATGCGGGAAATGTACCCGGACGCCCAGATCCTGCCGCTTGACTACGATCCGGATGTGAGCTTTGCCAATCTGGAAAACCGCCTGCAGATGCTGATTATGAATGTGAAAGAAAGAAGCGTGGACTCTGTTGCCCTGCCGGACGCGGGGCAGAGGAACCCCGTGGAGACTATGAATAGAAAACAGAAAAACGCCGATAATAAAAAGCAGAAAGTTTCCTGATTTCGGGTTAGACAAAAATAGAAATCACATAAGCCCACGCGGCGGAAAGGGACAAGCTATGAAACATCTGGAAATTGAAAAGGTGATTGGACGGGAGATTGTTGATTCGAGAGGAAATCCAACAGTGGAGGCGGAAGTTTATCTATCAGACGGAAGTATAGGACGCGGCGCGGCACCGAGCGGTGCATCGACTGGTGAATTTGAGGCTCTGGAGCTGCGCGACGGCGACAAGTCGCGTTTCGGCGGAAAGGGCGTACAGAAAGCAGTCCAGAATGTGAATACCGTGATTGCAGAGGTGTTAAGGGGCATGGATCCGGCGAACGTCTATGCAGTTGATAAAGCGATGATCGAGGCGGACGGAACCAAGGATAAATCCAAGCTGGGCGCGAATGCGATCCTGGCGGTTTCGATCGCGAACGCACGGGCAGCAGCCAATGCGTATGGTTTCCCGCTGTACCGTTTCCTCGGCGGTGTGTCTGGAAACCGTCTTCCGGTTCCGATGATGAACATTTTAAACGGCGGCGCGCATGCGGCAAACACCATCGATGTACAGGAGTTCATGATAATGCCGGTTGGAGCAGAGAGCTTTTGCGAGGGACTCCGCTGGTGTACCGAGGTGTTCCATGCACTGGCAGCATTGCTTAAAGAGCGCGGACTGGCAACCTCTGTCGGTGATGAGGGCGGTTTTGCACCGGATCTGGGAAGTGACGAAGAAGCAATCCAGTGCATCTTAGAGGCAGTGGAGAGAGCCGGATATAAGCCGGGCGAGAATTTTGTCCTGGCGATGGATGCGGCATCCAGTGAGTGGAAGAGCGGCAGGAAGGGCGAATACCTGCTTCCGAAGAGCGGCAAACACTTCACCTCCGAGGAGCTGATCGCACACTGGAAACAGCTCTGCGGGAAATACCCGATCGCCTCGATCGAGGATGGTCTGGACGAGGAGGATTGGGAAGGCTGGCAGAAGATGACCGCAGAACTCGGCGGACAGGTGCAGCTGGTCGGCGACGATCTGTTTGTAACAAATACCGAGCGCCTGGAAAAAGGTATTCGTCTCGGCTGCGGCAATTCGATCCTGATTAAGCTGAACCAGATTGGATCCGTCTCCGAGACACTGGAGGCAATCAAGATGGCACATAAGGCAGGTTACACGGCGATTGTATCCCACCGTTCCGGCGAGACCGAGGATACGACGATCGCAGATCTGGCGGTTGCGTTAAATACCTGCCAGATCAAGACGGGCGCACCGAGCCGGAGCGAGCGTGTGGCAAAATACAACCAGCTTCTGCGGATTGAGGAAGAGCTGGGAACCGGCGCACAGTATCCGGGGAAAGCGGCATTTAATAAAAAATAAGTTGTCTTTTTTACGGGATATCGTACAGACAAGCAATCTGTTACATTGCATAAAATGTGTGAATTGTTCCGAAAACTAATGCATTTCTTCGGAAACAGACAAAAATCATCTGGGAAAATGCTGGATGGCGTCGAGGCCAAGGAAAATAGAATACAACTTTGAAAGGGAATACGTTTTACCGTACAACTGGAACGGAGAGAAACGTATTCCTTTTTGTTTTGCATTAGACCAAAAAAGGAATATTGCTAAAAGTTTGACAATATTTTAAAAAATATTCGTTTTTTTACGAAATTTATTGACAAAACAGCGGGAGTAATTGTAAAATAACTGTAAAGCAAATATGAAAAGAGAATTTATTTTTTTTAAACGAATGGAAAAACGTTTTACCAAAGGAATGGTCCGGCGGATAACGTATTTCATATAAAAAAGGAGGATGAAAGAATGAGAAAAAGAACATTAAGCATTGTACTTGCAGCAGCAATGTGCGCCAGCTTAACAGCCTGCGGCGGTGGCGGAAGCACTGCTGAGACAACGGCAGCTGACAGCAGCAATACCGAGACGAAGGCAGCCGACGCTTCAGAGAAATCTGACAAACCGCTCCGTGTATGTGTTGTTTACACCGGAAACTTAGGTGATAAGAGCTACAATGACTCCTGTAACATGGGTGCACAGAAAGCAGTTGAGGATTTCGGCATCGAGCTTAAGAGTCTTGAGGGTACCACTGCTGAGGAGTGGAAAGCAAACCTGCTTCAGGCTTGTGATGATGGCTACGATTTAATTATCGGTGCTTCTTCTAACATCGCAGATTACATCACTGAGAATGCTTCCAGTTATCCGGATACCAAGTTCGCAGTTATCGATACAACCGTAGATCTGCCGAACGTTGAGTCTATCAGCTTTGCTCAGAATGAGGGCTCCTTCCTGGCAGGTGCAGCAGCAGCTATGTTTACCACCAAGACTGATATCCCGAATGTCAATGAAGATCATATCATCGGCTGGGTAGGCGGTATGGATATTCCGGTACTTCATGACTTCTATACAGGCTATGAGCAGGGTGCGAAGTACATCGATCCGGATATCAAGATTCTTCAGGCTTTTGCAGGAAGCTGGACGGATCCGTTAAAGGGCAAAGAGCTGACTTTAGCACAGTATGAGCAGGGCGCTGATATTGTCATGAACGTAGCATCCGGTACCGGTGTTGGTATTCTGGAAGGTGCAAAAGAAGCTGACAAATACGCAATCGGCGTTGACTTAAACCAGGATTCCGATCAGCCTGGACATATTCTTACTTCCATGGTTAAGAGAGTTGATAATGCCTGCTACCTGGTTATCCAGTCTGCAGTAGATGGAACCTTTGAGGGCGGCACAACTAAATATCTGGCACTGAAGGACGGCGGCGTCAGCCTGACTGATTTCTCTGTTATCAAAGAATCTCTGGGCGACAAATTCCCGCAGGATATCGTTGATAAGTGTGATGAGCTTGCCGAGAAGATCAAATCCGGCGAGATCGTAGTAGAAAACTATGAAGGATTTGGCCCAGAGGCATAATTGATAAAGACAAGGCCGGGAGCGAGTGAAACCTGGCGGCGAAGGGGGATCTGGATTCTTTCAGGTTCCCCTTCATTTTCAACAAAAATGTTTTTCTTGGAAAGAGCCGTCAGGCATTTCCGGACGAGAGGGTGATCGAATGAACGAATACGTAGTGGAGATGAAAGGAATTGTCAAAAATTTCGGACAGGTTCAGGCGGTAAAGCATGGCGAATTTACTCTGAAAAAAGGCGAGATCCATTCACTGATTGGTGAAAATGGAGCTGGTAAATCCACCATGATGAAGCTTCTGTACGGCATGTATCCCATTGACGAGGGCGAGATTATCGTCAAGGGGGAACCGATGGGAACCATCACACCGAAGATTGCAATTGAGCACGGTGTCGGCATGGTCCATCAGGAATTTATGCTGGTAAATGAGCTGACGGTTCTGGAGAATATTATTCTGGGATTTGAACCGAAAAAGGGATTGACAATTGACTTTGACAAGGCAAGAAAAGAAGTTAAAAAATATATTGAACAGTATCATATGGACGTGCAGCTGGATAAGAAGGTAAGCCAGATATCCGTTGGTGAGGCGCAGCGTGTCGAGATTATCAAGACATTGATGCGAGGTGCTGATATCATCATTTTGGATGAGCCTACAGCGGTTCTGACTCCTCAGGAGGCGGAACGTCTGTTTGAAATCCTGAACAATCTGAAACAGGATGGAAAATCCCTTGTCTTTATTTCTCATAAGCTGAATGAAGTTATGGCAATATCAGACCGCATCTCTGTGATGCGTCAGGGACAATATATGGGCACTGTTAATAAAGAGGAAACTTCTCCGCTGGATCTGACCAAACGAATGATCGGACGTGAAGTATTCTTAAACATTGATAAGGCTTATTCTGAGGCGGGAGATACGATTCTGGAGGTTCAGGATGTGTGGATTCCCAGCCAGAAGGAGACATCGAAGATCCGGGGCATGTCCCTGCATGTCAAGGCCGGTGAGATTGTCGGCGTGGCAGGTATCGATGGAAATGGACAGAGTGAGCTGGTTGAGGCGATCACCGGACTCCGCAAGGTAGAGAAGGGCAAGATCCTTCTTTGCGGCAAGGATATTACGAATCAGAGTCCGAGAAAAGTGAGAGAGAGCGGTCTTTCCCATATTCCGGAGGATCGAAATACAAGAGGTCTGAACCGTGCCATGACCATCGAGGAAAATCTGATCGCAGTCCGCCTGGATCAGCCTCCATTTACCAAGGGCATCATGATGAATAAATCAGGACAGGATACCTATGCAAAAGAAATGGTAGAACAGTTTGATATCCGCCCGGCGGATTATAATCTTCCTACATCCTCTTTATCCGGCGGCAATGCACAGAAGGTCGTAGTAGCCCGGGAGGTATCTCTTGGCAATAAGCTTCTGGTAGCATCCCAGCCTACCAGAGGTGTAGATATCGGTGCCATCGAGCTGATTCGTAATACACTGGAAAAGGCGAAAAAGGCAGGCGCCGGTGTCCTGCTGGTATCGGCAGAGCTGGAGGAGATTATCTCCCTTTCGGATCGTATCGTTGTTATCCATGAGGGCAAGATCACCGGCGAGATGCGTGCGGATGAGGCGAATGAGAACAATCTGGGTCTGCTTATGATGGGCGGTACAGACACAGGGAAGGACGGTGAAGCAGCAGTATGAATCAGACATTAAATGGTATTCGAAGGATTCTTATTACGATACTCGTTGCGATGGGTGTCGGTGCGCTGTTTATCGTAGCGATCGGGGAGAATCCGATTGATGCATATGCGGCGCTGTTCCGAGGTGCTTTTGACGGAGAGCTTCGTCTTGGTACAACCTTGGCAGGATTTACTCCGCTGCTGCTGACATCCATTGCTTTTGCAGTTGCAGCGAAAGCAGGCGCATTTAACGTAGGTGTTGAGGGCGAGGTTTTCTTGGGCGGTATCACAGCTGCTTATATCGGCATCAACTGGACCTTCCTTCCGAAGCCGGCTCTGTATGTGGCCTGCTTCGTAGGTGCTATGGTGGTAGCAGCTGCCTGGGCCTTTATTCCGGCGGTTCTGCGTGCCTATTATAATGTAAATGAAGTATGTACCACCATTTTGATGAACACAGTAGCCCTTTATATCACATCTTATCTGGTCAGCGGACCTATGAGTGCCGGTACTGCTAATGCTCAGTCCCTGCCGGTTACGGTAAGACTGTATCAGTTTATGAAACCCAGCAGTGTCAACGTTGGTATTTTCATCGCAGCCATCACCGTGATTGTGATTATTTTTATGCTTCAGAAAAGCAGCTGGGGCTACAAGATCCGTACCGTCGGCCTGAATCCGACCCATGCGGATTATGTGGGAATTGATTCCAAAAAGGTATTTGTCGGTGCTATGATGCTTTCCGGTATGTTAGGCGGCATGGCAGGCTGCATCGAGGTTCTGGGTGTTCACGGATATTTCCTGAACAACTTCGCAACTGGACTTGGAAGCAATGGTATGCTGGCAGCTCTGATTGTGAAGAACAACATGGTTTCAACTCCATTTATGGCATTTTTCCTGGCAGTTTTAAAATCAGGTGCTATGGGAATGCAGCAGTCAACCGGTGTACCAAAATCGCTGGTTGATACCATTACAGCAGTTTTCATTATCATAGCGACCATGGAGACTGCATTCCAGTTTACAAAGAAACGTAAAAAGAAAACGGAGGAGAAGAAGGAGGAGAAGGCATGAATGCGATAATGCAGAATTTTGATAAAATCTTTAATGCGTCGCTGATTTATGCAACGTTTCGTTCAGCGACTCCGATCATCTTTGCCGCTCTTTGTGCGGCAATCACCCAGCAGGCCAATATCTTAAATATCGGTACTGAGGGTATCATGCTGGTAGGTGCTTTTACAGCAGTAGCGGTCAGCTACTTTACCGGAAGCTGGCTGTTAGGTATCATCGCGGCGATGATCGCGGGTGCTGTGATTGCGATGATCATGGCGGTCGGTCATATCCGTTATAATTCTGAGATCTGTGCGATCGGTATGGGTATCAACTTGCTGGCGCTGGCGCTCACAAAATTCATGGTAAATGCGATCTTCCACAGCACCGGCAGCTTTTCCAGCCCGGACATCAAAGCAATTCCACGTGTGTCGCTCGGATTTTTAGACAATCTGCCGGTGGTTGGCGACCTGTTTAACAACTGGTGTGTGACCGAGTGGTTTGCCATCGTTTTGATTATTCTGCTTCAGTTCTTCTTTTATAAGACTGTATGGGGACTGCGTCTGCGTGCGGTGGGGCAGTTTCCGGAAGCAGCCAAGACGGCAGGTATTAAGGTAAATGCAATCAAATATCAGGCGATGCTGCTTTCTGGTCTCATCGGTGGTCTGGCAGGTGCACATCTTTCCCTGGGATACAGTACTCAGTTTATCGAGAACATGACCAATAACCGTGGTTTCATGGGCGTTGCAGCCATGTATTTCGGCGGCGCGAACCCGGTTCTGACCACACTGGGCTGTCTGCTCTTTGGATTTTCAGATTCCGTCGGTGCCCGCCTCCAGGCATATGGCATTCCATCCCAGTTCGTTCTGATGATGCCGTATATCGTGACCATCGCGGTACTGGCAATTTCCATGATTGCGAAGATATCAGCCAACAAGAAGAGAGAATCTTCCCTGCATGTGGGAAGCTGATGATGAAGAAAGATAAAACACTATAAGGAGGACATAATCAGATGGAAAAGACAAAAATTATTCTTGACTGCGATCCGGGACATGATGACGCGGTCGCGATCACGCTGGCGGCGAACAGTGACAAGATCGATCTGTTAGGTATTACAGTCGTAGCAGGCAACCAGACGCTGGAGAAAACGCAGATTAATGCGAGAAATGTGTGCCAGTGGCTCGGTGTGGATGTGCCAGTGTATGCGGGCTGCGGACAGCCGATGGTGCGTGAAAAAATGATAGCGGGCGATATCCACGGTGAAACAGGGCTGGATGGTCCGGTTTTCCCGCCGCTGACAAAAGAATTAGAGAAAGAGCATGCAGTCAATTTCATCATCAAAACCCTGATGGAGTCCGACGGCGATATCACGATGGTGACAACCGGTCCGATGACCAATCTGGCGATGGCGATGCGGATGGAACCGGCGATTATTCCGAAGATCAAACAGATCGTCCTGATGGGAGGCGCGTATACCAATGGTAACGTAACTCCAGCGGCAGAGTTCAATATCATCGCCGATGCGGATGCAGCATATGTATGCTTTACCAGCGGACGCCCAATCACGATGATGGGTCTGGATGTTACCCGCAAGGTACTGTGCTATCCGGAGATCGTTGACCGGATGGAGAAGATCGGCAATAAGGCATCCAAGCTCTTTGCGGATCTGATGCGCTTCTTCTGCAAGACCCAGAAAGAGGTATTTGGCTGGGAAGGCGGACCTCTGCACGATCCGGTTACGATCGCATGGCTGATTGATCCGAGCGTTGTGACCCTGAAACCGATGCATGTGGACATTGACATCCGCAGCGTCCAGTCCTACGGACGTACCAACTGCGATTTCTTCGGTTACGGCGGACAGGAGCCGACTGCAAACGTAGCGATCGATATCGATGCGGCGAAGTTCTGGGATATCGTTGAGGCAGGGCTGAGAAGATACAGCGAGGCATAGTTATAATACTTGTGTTCGGAGGCAGATATAGATGAGAGACCTGAAAGAAGTTTTAGAGCAGAACAAAGAGAAATATATCGAAGAACTCAAGAATCTGGTGGGAATTGATACCCATGACTTAGGGCACGGAATCGACGGTGGTCTGGAGAAACAGGGACAGGAGTATATGGTAAACCTGTTTGAATCGATGGGAGCCGACGAGATCACGGTGGATCCGATGGATGAGGCTGTGATTCAGGAAAGCTACAAAAAGCACCAGGAAGGAAACCTGGGGCACAACCAGACCGACCGTGCCAATGTCTATGCGACATTTAAAGGAAAACAGGGCGGAAAAAGCCTGTTATTTAACGGTCATATTGACGTTATGCCGGCGGAGATGGAAGACGGCTGGACGAACCCGCCGTTTGAGCCGGTAATTCGGGATGGCAAGATGTACGGACGCGGCTGCACGGATATGAAGGGCGGTCTGATGGCATCGGTGATGGCGGTAAAGCTTTTGCAGGATGCCGGGTATGAGCTGCCGGGCGATGTGACAATTACCTCCGTGTGTGACGAGGAAGGCGGAGGCAATGGCTCGATCCAGGCGGTAATGCGCGGTCTGAAAGCCGACGGCGTTGTCAACTGCGAGCCGACCGACGATACCCTGATTCTGGCGCATATGGGCTGGGTATTCTTTAAGGTTGATTTTGAAGGAAAAGCGTGCCATTCCGGTGCAAAAGCCGAGGGCGTCAGCGCGATCGAGAAGGCGATCAAAGTAATTCAGGGGTTAAATGAGATGGAGCACCGCTGGCTTCTGACGATCCGCCACCGCCTGCTTCCGCCGCCGAGCTTAAATATCGGCGTGATC
>NZ_FR895093.1:64639-69287 GCF_000434655.1 Clostridium sp. CAG:43
GGTGGAACCGCCGGCTCTACCGTGCCGGGCGAGTGCAGTTTTTCTACCTGCGTCCACTATGTTCCGACCCTGATGAATCAGGATATGGTTGTAAAGGAATTTACAGAGGTCGTTGAGCGGATCAGCCGTTCCGACGCGTGGATGGAGGCACATCCGCCGAAGATTTCCATTTACCAGACCGGACACGGGTTTGAGATGGAGGAGGATCATCCGCTGGTAGACACCTTTAAAGAGGCGTACAGTGAGGCACTTTCGCGCAGCGTGAAGGTGGAAGGATCCCATTTTGGCTGTGATTCCCGCCTGTGGCGCAACATTGCCGGATGCCCGACGATCCAGTATGGACCGGGCGAGGGCGCACAGTGCCATACCGTGGATGAGTGGCTGAAGCTCGATTCCTATCTGGAAGCGATTCTGGTGTATGCGAAACTGATTCTTTCCTGGGGAGAGAAGAAATAAGAAATTGATAAATATATAAGGAGATAAAAACATGAGCAAGAAAGTTTTACTGGCAGGCGAGTCCTGGATGAGCTATACAACCCATGTTAAGGGATTTGATTCATTTTACACTTCTACCTATGAAACCGGTGAAAAATGGCTGAAAGCAGCCCTTGAGGCAGGTGGTTATGAGGTGACATTCCTTCCAAACCATCTGGCAAATGAGGAATTTCCATTTACAATGGAAGAACTGAAACAGTATGATCTGGTAATTCTGTCCGATATCGGAGCAAACACCCTGCTTCTGCCGGGCGCTACGTTTAACCGCAGTGAAAAAATGCCGAACCGCTGCAATCTGATCCGCGACTATGTCAACGATGGCGGCGCTCTTCTGATGGTCGGCGGCTATCTGACCTTCTCTGGCGTGGATGCAAAGGGCAAATGGCATGACACAGCTGTACAGGAGGTTCTTCCAGTCGAGGTTCTGACGGTCGATGACCGTATGGAACACTGCGAGGGCGTAAAACCGGTAACCGTGGGCAAGCATGAAGCTTTAAAGGGCATTCCGACCGACTGGCCGGAGGTTCTCGGTTACAATAAGGTAATCGCAAAACCGGAGGCAGAGGTTCCGGTTACTGTAGAGGGCGATCCGTTTATCGCATTTGCTTCTTATGGAAAAGGGCGCAGCGGTGTTGTCACAACCGACTGTGCACCGCACTGGGCACCGCCGGAATTCTGTGAGTGGGAATACTACAATAAATTGTGGCAGAATATCGCAGACTGGCTGATTCAGAAATAAGATAGCAGGAAAAAGGAGAGCGCGTATGGACGGAGCGGTGAAACTTTTAAAAGAGCTTCTGACCATTCGGAGTGTCAATGGACGGGATGACGAGGGAGCAGTGGCAGAATATTTGTGCAAGTATTTCGAACAATCGGGAATTTCTGCACATATACAGCGGATTGACGCGACACACGCCAATGTGCTGGCGGAGCTTGAGGGGGAGTCGGATGGCGCTCCGATCTTCTGGAACGGGCATCTGGACACGGTTCCTTACGGAGATACCGGAGAATGGAAGACTGACCCGGCGGTTCCGGTGGAACGGGACGGTTTTCTCTATGCCCGCGGTGCCAGCGATATGAAGAGTGGGCTTGCCGCGATGGTGTACGCGCTCTGTGAATATAAAAAATCCGGTCGTCCGGTGCCGCACACGATCCACTTCCTCGGAACCTGTGATGAGGAAAAGGGCGGCATCGGCGCCAGGGAGATCTTAAAGGAAGTCCCGGAGACGTCGATTGGAACGCTTCTGATAGGAGAACCGACGGGATGCAGGCTGGGCGTGGCGCAGAAAGGCTGCCTGTGGCTGGAGATAGAAGCACACGGAAAGACGAGCCACGGGGCATACCCGCAGGAGGGCTGCAATGCCGTGGAACAGGCGATGGCGCTGACCGGTGAGATTGAAACATATGTGAAAAGCTTCACACACCCGGTTCTCGGCGCATCGACCGCGCAGGTAACGCAGATTTCCGGCGGCGTGGCGCCAAATATGACGCCGGATACCTGCCGGATTCTCATGGATATCCGTATGACACCGGGACTGACGAGCCAGATGGTAGTCGGTCAGGCGGAGGCGTTTGCGGCGGCGCGTTCCGTTACATCAGAAGAAAANNNTTACATCAGAAGAAAAATTCCGCGTCAGCTGCCGGATTGTCAATGACCGGCGGGCGATCGAGATTGGAGAATCCCATCCGCTTGTGAAACAGCTCTCGAAGGGACTGGAGAAAAAAGGGCTTCCGGTGGAGACGACTGGGATTAATTTCTTTACAGATGCTTCGATCCTGGTGGAACACAAGCTGGATGCAGCCGTTCTCTTATTTGGTCCGGGCGAGGCAGGCATGGCGCATAAGCCAAATGAGCGGGTCGAGATAGAAAAATATCAGAAATCCATTCAGGTTCTCATGGATCTGATCGCATCGGAGGTGGATGAGTGAGGGCAACCATCAAGGATATTGCCGCTGCGACTGGTTTTTCCGTGACGACAATCTCACTGGTTCTCAATGGAAAAGGATATAAGATCTCGGATGAGACAAAGAATCAGATCCTAGCGAAGGCGCGGGAACTGAATTATCGTCCGAACCAGCTCGCGGTCAGTCTGGTAAAGCGGCAGAGCAAGACCATAGGATTTATCGTCCCGGATATTTCCAATGTATATTTTGCCAATATGGCGCGTGCGATCGATGAGGCGTGCCGCGAAAATGGCTGGAGTGTGATTCTCTGCAACACGAATGATAATTATGACCGGGATCGGGAGTATATCGATCTTCTGGCGGATAAAGGCGCGGACGGCATTGTGTTTATCATGGCTAAAGATAATACGCGGGAGATGGCGGCGGAGGAGATCGATTATCTGGAATCGATCCACATACCCTATGTGGTAGTTGACCGGATCCCGGAGCTTCGGAACTGTCCGGCGGTCGGTACCGACCATGAGATCGGCGGTTATCTGGCGGCGCGCCATCTGTTAAGCCTTGGACACCGGCGGATTGCCTGCGTTGTGGGACCGCATGCGACCCAGATGGATTCGGAGGCCCGTTACCATGGCTACTGCCGGGCGATGGAGGAGGCGGGAATTCCAGTGGATGAACGTCTCGTCTGTGCCGGCGAGTATACGCAGGAGGGTGGCGCGGCGGCGGTCGAAAAGCTCATTTCACAGGATTTTACGGCGATTTTCGCCTGCAACGACGCTTCGGCGTATGGCGTATGCAGAAAACTCAAGGAATATAGAAAGAAAGTACCGGAAGATGTTTCGGTTGTCGGATACGATGACGTTTTCTATGCACGGATGCTGGAGGTGCCGCTGACAACGATACGCCAGCAGGTACGGGAGATGGGAAGAGAGGCGGTACGGCTGCTTCTGAAACAGATACGGGAACATAAAAGACCGGAGAGCAAGGTAATCTTTGCGCCGGAACTGGTGGTGCGGGAGAGCACGGCGAGAATACAGCCGTCTCAGTAACCGGAGAGAGAGGGGAGCAGAGTGAAGGTATTGAATTTTGGTTCACTGAATATTGATTATACGTATCAGGTGGATCATTTTGTAAGAGCGGGAGAGACGATGTCCTCTGAGTCGCTGCAGGTATTCAGCGGCGGCAAAGGGCTGAATCAGTCGATCGCGCTGAGCAAGGCGGGCGCAGACGTATGGCACGCCGGAGCTGTCGGAGCCGGGGATGGAGATTTCCTCATCGAGCAGATGAAGAAGGCGGGCGTCCACACGGAGCTGATCGAGCATCTCGACGGGCAGACAGGACACGCGATCATCCAGAAAGATCCGGCAGGGCAGAACTGCATTCTGCTGTATGGCGGTGCCAACCAGCGGATCACGAGGGAAATGGTGGATCGCGTCCTGACACAGTTTGAGGCGGACGATTTCCTGATTTTACAGAATGAGATCAGCGAGATCGGCTATATCATGGAGAAAGCCCATGAAAAAGGCATGAAGATCGTTCTGAATCCGTCCCCGATGAATGCGAAGATCCTGTCCTATCCGCTGGAATATGTGGATTACTTCTTATTAAATGAGGTGGAGGCGTCGGATATCTGCGGCATTGAGGCAACCAAAGATCCGCAGGCGCTGATGAACGGACTGGTAAAACGGTTCCCGGAGGCGAAGATTGTCCTGACACTCGGCGGCGATGGTTCCGTGTACCGCGATGGCGACGCAGTCCTTCGTCAGGGAATCTATAAAGTGCCGGTTGTGGACACGACGGCGGCAGGCGATACATTTACCGGTTATTTTATCGGCGGCTTACAGCTCGGTGAAGACCCGAAGACGGCGCTGGAACATGCGGCAAAAGCGGCAGCGATCGCCGTTTCCCGCCCAGGAGCAGCTCCGTCGGTGCCGAACCGGGAGGAAGTAGAGACGTTTGAGGGATAAAAAGCACCTGAAAACTTGTCTTTTAAAACAGAATATAGTAAAATACCATTTGGTGGCGTTTCCGAAATTCGGGCTGGTACCGGGATTTGCGGAGGCGCCTCTTTTTTGCGCCCGTCTGACTCGTGTCAGTGTGGGCATATAGAAATAAAAAAGGAGAAGATAAGTAGAAATGGGAAGAGAACGTTTTTCCTCTCGGCTGGGATTTATCCTGATTTCCGCGGGCTGTGCGATCGGTCTGGGAAATGTGTGGAGATTCCCGTACATTGTCGGTCAGTATGGCG
>NZ_FR895093.1:69379-78068 GCF_000434655.1 Clostridium sp. CAG:43
GTCGGCAGAGCGAGCCAGAAGAGTGCGGCGCTTTCATTTGATGTGCTGGAGCCAAAGGGTACTAAGTGGCATTTTGAAAAATGGTTCGCGATGGCGGGCAACTATGTCCTGATGATGTTTTATACGACGGTAGCCGGATGGCTTCTGCTGTACGTGTTCAAGATGGCGAAAGGCGATTTCGTGGGTCTGGATGCGGACGGTGTAGCAGGGGAATTTGGCTCTGTACTGGCAAATCCGGGACTGATGACGGTATTTATGCTGCTCTGTGTCGTATTCTGTTTTTCCATCTGTGCGATGGGACTCCAGAACGGCGTTGAGAAGATCACAAAGATGATGATGGTCTGCCTGTTATTCCTGATGGTTGTGCTGGCAATCAATTCGGTGCGGATGGAAGGCGGACGTCCGGGACTTGAATTTTACTTAAAGCCGGATTTTGGCAAGATTCAGGAGGTTGGTGTTGGCAAGGTCGTATTTGCAGCGCTGGGACAGTCGTTCTTCACGTTGAGTATCGGTATCGGTGCGATGGCGATTTTTGGAAGTTATATCGATAAAGAGCGCAGCCTGACCGGCGAGGCAATCAATGTACTGGTCCTTGACACGCTGGTAGCGTTTATGGCAGGACTTATCATTTTCCCGGCATGTGCGGCTTACGGCATCGAGGCAGGACAGGGACCAAGCCTGATCTTCATCACGCTGCCGAATGTATTTAACCACATGGCAGGCGGACGTTTCTGGGGCACGCTGTTCTTTATCTTTATGACCTTTGCGGCGGCATCAACGGTCACAGCGGTATTCCAGAATATCGTATCCTTTGCAACGGATCTGACTGGCTGTTCGATCAAAAAGGCAGTCTGCGTCAATCTGGTGGTGATTGCGGTCCTGTCGCTTCCGTGCGTGCTGGGTTTCAATCTCTGGAGTGGTTTCATGCCGTTCGGAGAGGGTAGCAACGTGTTGGATCTCGAGGATTTCATCGTCAGCAACAACCTGCTTCCACTCGGAAGCCTCGTTTACCTGATGTTCTGTACCAGCCGGTATGGCTGTCCCAGCCGGTATGGATGGGGATTTGAGAATTTCCTCAAGGAGGCAAATGAGGGAAAAGGCGTGAAGTTCCCGCGCCAGGTGCGGGTGTATGTGACGTATGTCATTCCGCTGATTGTGCTGTTTATTTTTGTGCAGGGGTACTGGAGTAAGTTTTTCCAGTAGACTGTGCAGCTCTTTAGGTAACGAGAAAAAAGGCTATTGATATAGTATTTAAGAGAAAGTTTTACGGGATTTTTTCACAGTTTTGTTAATTCTGTATAAACAAAAGCTATATTATAACCATTTGTATTAATTTTTATACAGAGTGAAGGAGGCAGAAGATTCATTTTCCAATTGTGAATTTTTTTTTCCTGTGTTATACTAGACGCGGTAGATTCTAGCTCCTACGCCCGACAATATTTTCACAATTTCGGCAGAAAAGGCATCTGTCGGGAGGTGAATGGGTGGAGGATGAGGGAAAATTTAGTAAGAGAAAGAGGGTTTAATTGATGGGTTTGGCTACATTTATAGGCGGCATTCATCCATTTGAGGGAAAAGAACTGTCTGAGGATAAGCCGATCAAGTATCTCGAGCCGTTACAGGGCGAGGTTATGGTTTATCCGCTGTCCCAGCACATTGGCGCACCTGCGAAACCACTGGTAGCGAAGGGCGATCACGTGCTGAAAGGCCAGATCATTGCAGAGGCAGGCGGATTTATTTCCGCAAACGTACTCAGTTCTGTTTCCGGTACAGTAAAGGGAATCGAGTCCAAGCTGGTTGCCAATGGTGCAATGGTTCAGTCAATCCTGGTGGAGAATGACGGTGAAGAAGAGGCGATCGAGGGATTTGGTACAGACAGAGATGCATCGAAGCTGTCCAAAGAGGAGATTCGCCAGATCGTTAAGGATGCCGGTATCGTCGGCCTGGGCGGCGCTGGTTTCCCGACACATGTAAAGCTTACTCCGAAAGATGAGAACGCAATTGATTACGTTATCGTCAACGGTGCAGAGTGCGAGCCGTACTTAACCAGTGACTATCGTACCATGATAGAGCGTCCGGAGCAGATTATCGGCGGTCTGAAGGTTATGCTTCAGCTGTTTGACAATGCGAAGGGTGTTATCGGTATCGAGAACAACAAGCCGGAGGCTATCAAGAAGCTGACGGAGATGGTAAAGGACGAGCCGAGAATCGAAGTATGTCCGCTGCTTACCAAGTACCCGCAGGGTGGTGAGCGTACACTTATCTATGCAGTGACAGGACGTGAGATCAATTCTTCCATGCTGCCGGCAGATGCAGGCTGTATCGTAGACAATATTGATACCGTTGCTTCTATTTATAATGCAGTATGCAAGACAACTCCGCTGATCCGCAAGATCATTACGGTAACCGGTGATGCCATTGCAGAGCCGCAGAACTTTGAGGTACGTCTTGGTACCAACTATCAGAGACTGGTAGAGGCAGCAGGCGGCTTTAAACAGGAACCGGAGAAGATGATTTCTGGTGGTCCTATGATGGGACAGGCTCTTTTCAGCCTTGACTTCCCGGTAGCGAAGACTTCATCTGCTCTGACCACCTTTACCAAGGACCAGGTAGCAGCGATGGAGCCGTCAGCATGTATCCGTTGCGGACGCTGTGTAGGCGTTTGTCCGGAGCACCTTGTACCTCCGCTGATGATGAAAGCATCTACAGCTCACGATCTTGAAAAATTCCAGAGCTTAAACGGCATGGAATGCGTTGAGTGCGGATGCTGTGCATATGCTTGTCCGGCAAGACGGCCGCTGACCCAGGCATTCAAAGAGATGCGTAAGGCAGTAGCAGCCAGCCGCAGAAAGTAGGAGGTGGTAAGAAATGGAAAAATTATTAAAAGTATCGTCATCACCTCACGTTCGTGACGGAGTTACGACACAGCGCCTGATGTTTGACGTTGTGATCGCCATGATTCCTGCCAGTGTTTATGGTGTATGGCAGTTCGGCATGAATGCACTTCTGGTTCTGATCGCTACCGTGATCGCCAGTGTGGCAGCCGAGTATCTTTATGAGAAATTAATGCACAAGCCGATTACGATTTCGGACGGCAGTGCAGTTGTTACTGGCATGATTCTTGCACTGAATATGCCGCCGGAAATCCCGGTTTGGATCCCGGTTCTTGGTGCATTCTTTGCAATCATCGTTGTAAAACAGCTTTACGGTGGTCTGGGACAGAACTTCATGAACCCGGCACTGGCAGCCAGATGTTTCCTTCTGACTTCCTTCGCTCTGTTTATGAATAACTTCTCATCCGCAAAGCTTGGATTTGACAGTCTGACAAGTGCAACTCCGCTGGCACAGTTAAGAGCCGGTGAGACAGTGGATCTGGCATCCCTGGTAATCGGACGTATTCCGGGAACTATCGGTGAGGTATCTGTAATTGCCCTGCTGATTGGTGCGATTTACATGGTAGTCCGCAAAGTTATCAGCCCGGTTATCCCGCTGATTTACATTGGAACCGTATTTGTATTTACATTCCTGTTTGGCGGATTCAACCTGACCTATTCTCTCAGTGAGATCTGTGCAGGTGGTCTTATCTTCGGTGCATTCTTTATGGCAACCGATTATGTAACGAGTCCTCTGACTCCGAAGGGACAGATCGTATACGGACTGATCCTCGGAATCGTAACCGGAATCTTCCGTCTCTGGGGTGCTTCTCCGGAGGGCGTTTCCTATGCGATCATCTTCAGCAACCTGCTGGTACCGCTGATTGAGCGCTATACGCTTCCGACAGCATTTGGAAAAGGAGGTCAGAAGAAATAATGAACCAGATTATCAAAAATACAATCATCCTTTTCGTTATTACTCTGGTAGCTGGTATCTGTCTGGGAACAGTACATGATATTACGCTGGATCCGATTGCACAGGCACAGGAGGCAGCAGCTACTAAAACTTATCAGGAAGTTTACCCGGATGCGGCAAGCTTTGATGAACCGCAGGAGCTGGCTGACGCAGTAACTGCTGCAGCGGACAGCATCTCTGAGTGGGGATTTGGAAAAGTTACCATCAATGATGCAAAAGAAGCGCTGGATGCAAGCGGCAACCAGATCGGTTACCTGATTACCTCTACCTCCGCAGAGAGCTACGGCGGCAACGTGCAGATCGCAGTTGGTATCACCAACGAGGGCGAGCTGACCGGTATCGGTTTCTTAAGCATCAGCGATACGCCAGGTCTTGGTATGAGAGCCAAAGAACCGGATTTCAAGGATCAGTTTATCGGCAAGAAAGCTGAGAACCTGGAAGTTACAAAGACAGGCGCGTCTGCAGATAATCAGATTGAAGCCATCAGTGGTGCAACGATCACTTCCAAGGCAGTCACCAACGCGACAGATGCAGCTATCTATTTCGTGGCTAACTGCCTGGCACAGTAGGAGGTGGAAAGATTATGAATAAATATGTAGAGCGCTTATATAACGGTATCTGGAAAGAAAACCCGATTTTCGTTCAGATGCTGGGTCTGTGTCCGACCCTGGCGGTAACCACTTCCGCCATCAACGGTGTCGGCATGGGACTTTCGACAACCGCCGTACTGATTGCGGCGAACTTTCTGATTGCATTGCTTCGTAAGATCATTCCGGACGGCGTGCGTCTGCCGGCAGAGATCGTAGTCGTAGCATCCTTCGTAACCATCGTAGATATGTTGATGGAAGGTTTCGTTCCAAGCTTATATGCTTCCCTGGGACTTTACATTCCGCTGATCGTAGTTAACTGTATCATCCTTGGCCGTGCCGAGGCATATGCTATGAAGAACGGCCCGATCCTGTCTGCATTTGACGGTATCGGTATGGGACTTGGATTTACAGTTGCTCTGGCACTCATCGGTTCTTTCCGTGAGCTTCTGGGTGCAGGTACTATCTTTGGTATCCAGATTATGCCGGCTTCCTATCAGCCGATCTCAATCTTCATCCTGGCGCCGGGTGCATTCTTCGTACTGGCTTGCCTGACTGCTCTTCAGAATCGTCTGAAGATGCCGTGTGCAACAAACGGTTCCGTAAAAGAGAAGAAGAAGGGTGGCTGCTGCAGCGGCGACTGCTTAAGCTGTGCTGGTCATGATGCAGAAGTTAAGAAGGAACAGGAGGAGAAGTGATGAAAGAATTACTTATTATTGCGATAAGCTCGGCGCTGGTCAGCAACGTCGTACTGAGCCAGTTCCTCGGTATCTGCTCCTTCGTCGGCGTATCCAAAAAAGTTGAAACAGCAGCTGGTATGGGTGGTGCGGTTATCTTCGTTATTACCATCGCATCCATCGTTGCAAACCTGATTTATCAGTTCGTTCTGGCACCGCTTGGTATCGATTACCTGAAAACCATCGTTTTCATTCTCGTTATCGCAGCACTGGTTCAGATCGTTGAGATGTTCTTAAAGAAGTGCATGGTTTCCCTGTATAACGCGCTGGGTGTATTCCTTCCGCTGATTACAACAAACTGTGCCGTTCTTGGTGTTGCTATTACAAACGTTCAGAATGGTTACGGATTTGCACAGAGCGTGGTAAATGGTGTTGGTACAGCCGTTGGTTATACGATCTCCATCATTCTTTTAGCAGGTATTCGTGAGCACATTGAAGGAAATGATATCCCGTATAACTTCCAGGGGTCTCCTATCGTACTGGTAACGGCAGGCCTGATGGCAATTGCATTTCTCGGATTTTCCGGATTACTGTAGAAGGAGGAGACGAAGATGGATATGAATTCAATCATTATTGCAGCTGTCGTAATCGCGGCAGTCGGCATTATCGTCGGTGTAGGCCTTGGTCTGTTCGGCGCAAAATTCAAAGTTGAAGTGGATGAAAAAGAGGCAGCTGTCCGTGAAGAGCTTCCGGGCAACAACTGTGGTGGCTGTGGTTATCCGGGTTGTGATGGTCTTGCTAAGGCTATCGCAGAAGGAAAAGCTCCGGTCAATGCCTGCCCGGTCGGCGGCGCTCCGGTTGGCGAGAAGATCGCTGCTATCATGGGTGTAGAGGCCGGTTCCTCTGAGAAAAAGGTAGCTTTCGTTAAATGTAAAGGTACCTGTGACAAGACAAAAGTACAGTATGAGTACCATGGTATCGAGGACTGTGCGAAGGCATCCGTTGTACCGGGTGGCGGTGCAAAGGCATGTTCTTACGGCTGTACCGGTTTCGGTACCTGTGTGAAGGCATGTAAATTCGATGCAATCCATGTGGTAGACGGCGTAGCGGTTGTAGACAAAGAGAAGTGTGTAGCGTGTGGTGCCTGCGTGGCAGCCTGCCCGAAACACCTGATCGACCTGGTACCGTACAAGGCAAAACATCTGGTACAGTGCAGCTCCCACGATCGTGGACCGGCTGTCAAAGCAGCCTGCCAGGTTGGCTGTATCGGCTGTACGCTGTGTACCAAGCAGTGTAAGTTTGACGCAATCCATATGGATAACAACGTAGCTGTTATCGATTATGAGAAGTGCGTAAACTGCGGAGCTTGTGCAGCGAAGTGCCCGGTTAAGGTTATTCAGTAAATAACGTAAAAGAATACGGACATAAAAAGTCCGGTTGAACCGTTTGAAAAGATGGTTCAGCCGGATTTTTTTGGTTAAAAGATAAGGTGCTTTTCTAAAGCATCCGATGAAGGTGTTCTCTGAAATTTTTGATGTTATGCTATACGATATTTAAAGGATTGCTTTTGCTAATGCAGTATGTATCACATTTAATAATGCCTGCGAGGTATACTGGCTGCCACTTTCAAAGGAGAGATTTTCAAGCGATTGCGTGCTCACGATCTGCTCCGAGAGATGCGAAGCGGAAGAGGAGAGCAGTGGGTACATAGTTTCGATGGAATCGCTTAAAGGACGGCAGGTAACAGAGGTGATCTGGGTGGAATCAACCGTGACTTCGACGTTGACTGCCTGGCTGCCGAGTGTCAGGGTAGAACTGTACATACCAGGCAGATAGGAAATGCCGGCCGCAGCGGGAGCGGAGGCGCTCTGCGTCTTCCTGCCCGGTCGGAACATGATGAGAAGAAGGGCGATGAGAAGAAGCCCCAGTCCGATAAAGATAGCAGTATAAATAATCTCTTTCATGCGGAGTACGACAATTTTTGTTTTTGAGCTCATAAAAAATCCCCGGAATTCGTTTAATACAGTGTATGAGCGAATTTCGGGGAAAATGTTTTTAAATTATATGGAAGGGGTATTAAACATTAAAACGGAACAGCACAACATCGCCGTCCTTCACCACGTAGTCCTTGCCCTCCATGCGTACCAACCCTTTTTCTCTGGCTGCATTGTAGGAACCGCAGTCTAAGAGATCCTGATAGTTGACTACCTCGGCTTTGATGAAACCGCGCTCAAAATCAGAGTGGATCTTTCCAGCTGCCTGCGGAGCTTTGGTGCCGACCTTGATGGTCCATGCGCGTGTCTCGGTTTCTCCGGCAGTCAGATAACTGATGAGACCAAGCAGACGGTAGCTGGCTGCGATCAGTTTTTCAAGACCGGATTCGGTCAGACCGAGATCTTCGAGGAACATCTTTTTCTCGTCCTCGTCCAGTTCTGCGATTTCCTGTTCAATCTGTGCACAGATAACAAATACCTCGCTGTCGTTCTCAGCTGCGAATTCGCGAACCTGTTTTACATATTCATTGGAAGCACCGTCATCTGCCAGATCATCCTCGGATACGTTGGCAGCGAAGATAACCGGTTTCCAGGTTAAGAGATCCAGCGTATTGATGAACGTGAGTTCATCCTCGTCCTCCGGCTCAAAGCTCTTAGCCAGATTGCCGTTTTCAAGGTGCGCATACAGTTTTTTCAGAGTTTCCAGCTCTTTTGCAAGGGATTTATTTCCCATGGCGCTCTTGGTTGTCTTGGCAATACGGCGTTCCAGAACTTCCATATCGGAGAAGATGAGCTCCAGGTTGATGGTTTCGATATCGCGGAGCGGATTGACGCTGCCGTCTACATGGATAACATTTGGATCCTCAAAGCAACGGACAACGTGTACGATCGCGTCTACCTCACGGATATTGGCAAGGAACTGGTTTCCAAGACCTTCGCCCTTGGAAGCGCCCTTTACCAGACCAGCGATATCAACGAACTCGATCACAGCCGGAGTGATTTTGGCAGAATTATAAAGAGCTGCTAACTGACCCAGACGCGGATCCGGAACCGGTACGACACCGACGTTCGGATCGATGGTACAGAACGGGTAATTGGCAGACTCAGCGCCAGCCTTGGTCAGAGAATTAAACAGTGTACTTTTGCCTACGTTTGGCAGACCTACGATACCTAATTTCATTTTATGATTTACCTATCCGAAAACCCTTTGCTTATCAGGATTTCCGCCTTTCTTTCGGTTTCTTATTGCGCCTTTTTACGCCCTTTTTGTAATGTTTCTTAATTTTAATGAAAGAAATCAATGCAACTATGTATTATAGCAGAAAGACGGCGCTTTTTCAATCTCAAAGGAGACATTTTGTGGCTATAGGAATGCAGAAATGGTTACTGGGCACGTATGCGTGAACAGTAACCAGAAATGTGTAATGGTTGTCTATTTTCCTGTTTAAGAAGTAAGAAAGGTTTTTTTAAGGGAGCTGCGGAGTGGTAGGATAGGGCTGAAATACATGATTTTACAGTAGAAAGAAACTATAAAAATATAGGAATAATTAGAACAAATAAAAAAAAATAAAAAAAACAAAAA
>NZ_FR895094.1:0-5763 GCF_000434655.1 Clostridium sp. CAG:43
AAACGAGCCTGAAGGGATTCGAACCCCCGACCCACGGCTTAGAAGGCCGTTGCTCTATCCAGCTGAGCTACAGACTCATATTCATTTTGCGATTCTGACCGTTTTATCCGGCACTGTAACCATTCCCGCATCTGACCTCTCAGCCAACTGCTTGTCTGTCTCATCGACAGCAAAGATAGTATATAACATTTGAAAAAGAATGTCAACAGGAAATTTCATATTTTTTAAAATAATTTCAAAAATTCATTTCTTTTGACTTTCCCCCTATTTTTCCACCTCTTCCTGCTCGTATGACAGGAAGTCCGCCAGAAATCCCTTTTCCCGCAGCGCTGCCTCGATCTCGTCAAGAATCTCCTCCTGATCGGCAGCCACGTGATGGAAATGATAGCCCGATGTCACGTTTAAAAGCGGCGTGGAACGCCCAGTCCGGATATTTTCCACAAATGCCTCAACATCGCGGCGGCTGCGGATATTTAACGGCGCCGATACCTTTCCATAGATGCGGTGGTTGACCATGACATCCAGCACCTCGCCGCCCAGATCAACAATCGTATTCAGCTCTTCGCGAGTCTGCTCGGTCGTATGGCACATTTTAAAGAGGCGTTCCGTCTGGTGCGGCACCTCCAGCACATAACCGCGGGCAGTCGCAAGGACAGGGTGTCCCTCGGTACGCAGAAGCGCGATATCCTGCACCACCACCTGACGGCTCACGCCGACTGCCCGCCCCAGCGCCCCGCCGGAAAGCGGTGTGGATGACTGTCCCAGCATTTCCAGTATTTTCTTTCTCCGCTGTACTCCTGTCATCGTTGTTTCCATCCTGTTTTCCCTGTCCTTTCTTAGTTTTTAAATTTTTATAATGCCCGCAGATGTTTGAGGCTCAGATCCAGAATTGGTGCCGAGTGCGTCAGCGCGCCGCTGGACACATAATCTACGCCTAATTTCGTGATCGTTGCGATATTTTCCTTCGTCATATTTCCGGAACACTCCGTCTCGGCGCGTCCGTCGATGATGCGGATCGCCTCCGCCATCTCGTCCGGGGTCATATTATCCAGCATGATAATATCAGCGCCCGCTTCCACTGCCTCGCGCACCATATCGAGATTTTCCGTCTCCACCTCGATCTTGCGGACAAATGGGGCATATTCCTTCGCCGCCTCAACCGCCGCCTTAACTCCGCCGGCTGCGTCGATATGGTTATCCTTGAGCATCACGCCGTCCGATAAGTTGTAACGGTGGTTGCTGCCGCCGCCAACCTTGACCGCATATTTTTCAAATATACGCATACACGGGGTCGTCTTGCGCGTATCTAAAAGCGTCGTCTTCGTTCCTTCTAAGAGCTTCGCCACCTGATTCGTATAGGTCGCAATGCCGCTCATCCGCTGTAAATAGTTAAGCGCCGTCCGCTCGCCGGAAAGAAGCACCCGGATGTCGCCGGTGATCACGCCTAAAAACTGCCCTTTTGTGACGGTATCCCCGTCTTTTACCTCAAATTTTGTCTCGGTCGCCTCGTCCAGAAGTTTAAACACGCGCTCAAACACCTGTAAACCGGCGATAATACCGTCTGCCTTGGCTAAGAGCTGTACCTCGCCCTTGCGGTATTCCGGCATGACCGCGTTCGTCGAAACGTCCTCACTGTTGATATCTTCCTTTAACGCCATGCGGATATACTCATCCGCAACAAGCTGCATCGTAATTGGATTCATACTCTTCGTCCTCCCGTCCGGCGATCTTGCCTGCCGCTCTCTCTGCAAATACAAGGCTTTCCAGCAGACTGTTGCTGGCAAGCCGGTTCTTTCCGTGTACGCCGTTGCAGCTCGTCTCACCAACCGCATACAGGTGGTCCATCGTCGTCTCGGAGAAATGATCAACATAGATACCGCCCATAAAATAATGCTGCGCCGGTACGACCGGAGCCGGTTCCTTCGTGATATCGTAGCCCTCTTTTAAGCACTCCTCATAAATGTGCGGAAAATGGTTCCGGATCGTCTCCTCCGGAACTGCCTTAAACGACAGCCATACATGATCGCTGCCCTCTTTTTCCATCTCCTTCTCGATCGCCTGCGTCACCACATCACGCGGCAGAAGCTCATCGACAAAGCGCTCGCCCTTTCCATTTAACAGAACTGCCCCCTCGCCGCGGGCCGATTCTGAAATCAGGAAGCTGCGTCCCGGCTTCTTGCTGTACAGGCTGGTCGGATGAATCTGGACATAATCGAGATGCTCCAGACGCACGCCGTGTTTCTTTGCCACATCCAGTCCATCGCCCGTCAGGCTCGGGAAGTTCGTCGAATGCTTGTAAAGCCCGCCGATGCCGCCGGTCGCCAGAACCGTGTCTTTCGCATGGAGCTTTAAAATATCGCCGGCTGCATTCTTTGCCAGAATGCCGGTGCAGATACCATTTTCAACCAAAATATCCGTCATAACGGTATATTCCCGGATTTCTACATTCGGAAGTTCTTTTACACGCGTCTGCAGGGTCGTCGTGATCTCTTTTCCCGTGATGTCCTCATGGAAACAGATACGCGGCTGCGAATGCGCGCCCTCCTTTGTATATTTTAAACTGCCATCTGGATTTTTGTCAAACCCTACGCCTAATTTCAGCAGACTATTTATCACATCCCGGCTGGAGCGGATCATGATATCCACACTCTCCTTGCGGTTCTCGTAGTGTCCCGCGCGCATCGTATCCTCAAAATACGCATCATAATCCGTCTCATCCCGCAGCACGCAGATACCTCCCTGCGCCAGCATGGAATCACAGCTCTCTATATCTTCCTTGCAAATCATTAAGATCCGGTCTTCCGACGGCAGGTTTAAAGCGGTGTACAGACCGCCTACGCCACACCCGACGATGACCACATCATAATTTTCCTCTCGGACCATTTTGTTGCCTTCCTTTCTATACCATAAGTTTGCACTTATCTTTTTATCCCGCAGATAGTTCAGCCTTCAAATCGCAGAATACTATCCGCCACTCTATGCTCCTATCGCAAACAGAGTTCTCTTTCAATCCAAAACTTCATTTGTGCATCCGCACCAGTATAGCACATATTATTTCATGTGACAAGACATATGTAATGATATTTTGGGCGATTCTGTAAAAAACATATTACCATTCACGCATACGTGCCCAGTAACCAAAAAACTCCAGTTTCATTGACAGCCCACCATAAATCCATTAAAATACCTACTATAATAAGGTATTTTACCGAATTAAATTTAAGCATACGAAGAGAAGGTATTTTCATGAAAATCAATCACGTACACGCAGTCTATTTCAGCCCGACCGGCAACGCGAAAAAGGTTGTTACCACGCTGGCGCAGGCGATCGCTGACACGCTCGGCGTCCCGATGGATTCCTATGATTTCACGCTGCCGGAAAGCCGCGAAAAAGTTCATACATACGGGGCAGACGATCTGCTCGTCATCGGCACCCCGGTCTACGCGGGACGCATCCCGAACAAGATGCTCCCATTTGTACAGACCCATTTTGAGGGAAATGGCGCGCTCGCCGTTCCGGTGGCTGTCTTCGGAAACCGCAACTTCGACAATGGGCTCATCGAGCTTCGCAATGAATTAGAGGCGCACGGCTTCCACACCATCGCAGGTGCCGGTATCCCGACCGAGCACGTATTCAGCGACAAGCTGGCAACCGGACGTCCAGATGCGGATGATTTCGCACAGATCCACGCGTTCGGCATCAAGGCGGCTGAAAAGGTCGCTTCCCTGACCGAAATCCCGGCTCCGATTGCCGTGCGCGGCGATGATCCGGTCGGACCATATTACACCCCGCTCGGCACCGACGGAAAACCGGCTGTCTTCCTGAAAGCCAAACCAGTCACCGATCCGGAAAAATGTACTGGCTGCGGCATCTGTGCAACGGTCTGTCCGATGGGCTCTATCCCGGCAGATGCACCGGACACCTGCACCGGTATCTGCATTAAATGTCAGGCGTGCATCAAGATCTGCCCGGCTGGCGCGAAATACTTCGACAACGAGGCTTTTCTGTCCCACGTCGCGATGCTGGAGCAGAACTATACACGCAGGAGTGAGGCGGAGTATTTTATTTAAAAAATATATTTTGACAAACGGCAGCTGCCAAACAGGAAGAGATACTTACTGTATCCACCTGTTTAGCAGCTGCCGTTTGATTTATATCTGTTCGATTTATACTTGTTTACAACGTTTCTGCGTCTTTATCATCACTGTTTTCTTTTAGTTTTTACGGTTCTCTTCTTCCTCCCGTCTGCCGCTCATCCATACATAAGCAGATGCGATCAGCCCGAGTGTCAGCATCAGAGCCGATGTGTTTACTCCGTCCTCTCCTGTCTTCGGAAGTCCCTGTGCAGGAATGTTTTCAATCGGCACTTCCGCCGGCTGTTCCGGAAGCACCGGTTCTTCGGTGACTGTCCCCGGTCCCGCAGAGGTTGTCTTCTTTCCGCCAGAACTGGAACCGCCGCCTCCATGACCGCCGTGGCTTCCGCCACCCCCATGATCCGGGGTTGGATCTGGCTTCGGAGCTGTCTTTCCGTTGACAAAGTTTACTTTCAGGGTTTCGCCGCCTTTGATTGCGCCCATATAAACCACAGCGCTCTCCACGCCGGTGGCCGGGTTAATCACACTGCTTACCCCTTTTTCGGCTGTCATCTGCTGATACGATTCTTCATCGCAGATCACATAAATATTGGAATCCACCTTATATCCATCTGGCGCCGCCTTTTCCTGAAGGTAATAGACCACTCCCTCTAAAAGTGCATAATCAATATTCAGGGTTCCGTTGGTCGTCGAGACGGTATAATTTAACTCTTTGTTGTCCGGATCGTACTCAACCCAGCCATAATATCCATCTTTTACCAGTTTCTGGCTCTTCGTCCCATCTCCATTTTCTACCGTTTCGTAGACCGGATCCACATAAACACAGTATTTTGTCACATCCGTTGTCTTCTGATTTCCCTGTTCATCTGTCTCCGTCTTGCTGTCTATATACCAGAGATAGAACGAAGTCTGCCCCTCACCCTCGTCATCTCCGAGCTGGCTGCCATCCGTATCTACCTTGGTCAGGTTGAAGGTGCCATCCTGCTGTTTGAGAACCATGGAACTGTACCAGTTCCAGGCGGTATTCTGATAATCATTATCCGCACGCGAACCATCAATATTGGTTGCCATCGTAAATGCCACCCAGGTGGCTTCTTCCGATGAGACGCCCGATTTTAAGAGTGCATTAAAATATGCATTTGCCTTATCCCATGCACCATCCGTTTCATTTAACTTATCCGCCATATAATCGCCGATCGTCATCTCACACCCATCCGTCGCCCAATTTCCATGACCATGACCGTGACCCAGATTTTCATTTTCCAGGAATTTTTTCATATCCTCCTGGCTGCCGACATTGAAGCTGAAAATATTCTGATAAAAATTATCATACTGACTGCTGGAGTGAATCAGCATCGGATCTAGAGAAGCCAAGGAAGAATTTCCGCTCTCTCCCGCTCGCGTTAGTTCATTTGCCGCTGCTTCATTCTTAGAAAGCAGTTCCTCGATCGTTGTGTAGGAAGTTCCCCCTTTCTCGTTGTAGTATTTAAGAACTTCTTTTTCTAGTGTCGTGTTATTTTTAGAAAGATATTGATTCAAGGCATCCTGAATTTTATATTTTGTTGCCCGGATTGCATCAATCTCACCGCCACGCACCCACGGAGCATAATATTTACTTCCATCCGCCTTGATCGCATGATTGTTTTTTCCACTGGACGGAATTGATTT
>NZ_FR895094.1:5795-6699 GCF_000434655.1 Clostridium sp. CAG:43
ACCTTTTGGTTCTTCTTCCACCTGTGCACTATTAAAATCGCAATAATAGCAATCATATTTTTCTGAATACAGATAATATTTTTTGCCAATCTGATAAACCGGCGTTCCGATTTTAATATCCTTCCTTGTCAGTTTCTGTGAATGGGAGGTTGTCAAATTTCCATCTTTGTCGATTCCATACTGCCACTGGGACTGCGTATCCTGAAGTGCCTTATCGACTAAATCTTCAATTACTCCGGTTGTACTCGCATTCTCAATGTCATACTTCGGTGAAAGAAAGCCTTTTGTATAATCTTCCGGCAGCTCCTGACCGTCAAATCCAGTCACACCTGTGTGATCCGAATTGCTCATATCCGGAGTCGATACCGTAAAGCTGTTATTTTTATACACGTAGGTGTGTTTGGAGCCATTTGTAAGATAGACATCAAACACGGTCGTACAGCTCGGTTCTTCATAGAGACTCGCTGTACCATTTACCGGATTATAAATGTATTCAACGCCGCCGAATGACTGCCGAATCGTTGAACCATAAAACTGTGCATCATCCAGTTCCTTCGCTCCTTCTTCTGTCTTAAACCACTCATCAAACTGCTTCTTTCCAGCCGCATTGATCTCTTCCATCACCTTGCTCAGCTCAATCGTCTGGTCACCCTTGGCATCTTCTTTGATATTAAAGGTTACCTTAAATTTTCCAGTTTCTTTATCATAAAAATATTCATAATCCTTCTCTTCCGGTAAAACAGGTTTTACCTCCGTCTCCTGGCTGCCGCCCGTTTGGTTTCCGGAATTATCCACATTTTGCTGTCCATTCTGAGAATTAGAATCTCCGGCTGCTCCCGACGCCAAACCTGCAGAGCCTGTACCAGAATTGGCATCCGATTCGTTCTTTTTCGAGTCGGACGGC
>NZ_FR895095.1:0-18334 GCF_000434655.1 Clostridium sp. CAG:43
GCGGCTGGAGTGGAAAGACAGCCGGACACTCCGGGTGGAGCTTGAGAAGCGCAGCCGGGAGCTGGAAACACTTGCAGAGGCGGTGACAGCGGCTGATAAGAAAGCACAGGAGTGCCGGGAAAAATGCCGGGAGCTGGAGGGAAGCTTATCTTCGCTCCGGGAACATATGGAAGCAGATTCGGAAACAGATCCGGAAGAAAAAATCCAGCAGGCGATCCGGCACTGGGAAGAGGAAAAAACGCGCTGGTCGCGGCTTCACCGGGAACATATGTCGGTGCGGACGCGCAACGAGGATGCATATGCGGCACTTCGGGTGTATCTGCAGGAACGGGAGCAGCTTGACCGGGAAAAACAGCAGATCAGCGAGCTTTACCAGACGGCGGACGGAAAACTGAGCGGCGCGGCGCGGATCGATTTCCAGACGTATGTACAGCGCCAGTATTTCCGCCAGATGATACAGGCAGCTAACCGCCGCCTGCGCCGGATGACGAAAGGAACCTTTGAACTTCAATGCCGCGGTCTGGCCGATCTGGGAAAACAGGGAGAAGTGGGACTTGACCTGGATGTCTACAGCTTTGTGACTGACCGGGTCCGGGACGTCAAAACGCTGTCCGGTGGAGAATCCTTTCTGGCGGCGCTTGCGATGGCGCTCGGCATGGCGGATGTCATCCAGAATGCGGCAGGCAGCGTGAAGGTGGATGCGATGTTCATTGATGAGGGATTTGGTTCCCTGGATGAGGAATCACGAACGCGGGCGGTTCAGGTGCTGCAGGAGCTGTCCGGAGGAAGACGCCTGATCGGCATCATTTCCCACGTGATGGAGCTGAAAGAGGAGATGGGACACAAGCTGGTGGTAAAAAAAGGAAATGGTGGAAGCCAGGTGCATTGGGAGATAGAAGATTAGTATGACGGCGCAGAGCCGTTGTGTGACGAAAGAAAAGAGGCTATTTACATATGACAATCGTAATTCCAGGGATGGTAACGATATCGCTCTTATCTCTGTTTTACTGCAGTATGCTGCCGGAGACGGGGCGGAAGGCGAGAATGCAGGCATTTGAGCGGCAATACATCGCCCACCGGGGATTTCATGACAACCGGAGCGAATGTCCGGAAAATTCGCTCCCGGCGTTTGAGCGCGCGATCCAGATGGGATATGGGATCGAGCTGGATGTACAGCTGACAAAAGACGGGGTTCCGGTCGTATTTCACGACTGGGATCTGAAGCGGGCGGCGGGCGTTGACCGGAAGATACGCGACTGTACCTTTGAAGAGCTGCAAAGCTATCGTTTGTTTGGTTCATCCCAGACGATACCAGCCTTTGAGACAGTGCTTGAGCTGGCGGATGGACGCACACCGCTTATCATCGAGCTGAAAGCGGAGATTGTCCACCGGGAGCTGTGCGAGAAATGCGCGGTGCTTTTAGACCGTTATCCGGGTGAGTACTGCATCGAATCGTTCAGTCCGCTGGCACTCGGCTGGTTTAAGCGCCATCGTCCAAATGTTTTGCGCGGACAGCTTGCGACCAATCACCGCGGCGAGGGATTGAAAACGCCGGTCATTGTGCGGGAGATGCTTACATACTGTATGCTGAACGGATTTTGCAGACCGGATTTCATTGCGTACAACTGCCAGTTCAGCAACACGCTTCCGGTGGAAATGCTGCGTTATTTCTACAAATGTAAGATGGCGGCGTGGACGATTAAAAACCAGGGCGAATTAAACAGGCACCGGAAACAGTTTGATGTTTTTATTTTTGACAGTTTCGAGCCGGATCAATTCGTAAATTTCAACAAAAAACATCCTGAAAGATAGTGAGAAAGTCCTAAATTATGCTGGAAAAGTTGATTTTCTATGAAAATCTGCTATAATGGCTAAGACAATTTAATAATGAGAGATTATTACGAATTCGAGAGGACAAAGATATGAAAAAGAAACAGCTTCTTTCAGGCGTAATGGCACTTTTGTTATCTGCTTCACTCTGTGCATGCGGAGGCAGCAAGACAGCAGAAGGCACCTCAGAAGCAGCTGGCGAGTCCAGCGAAGCAGAGACCAGTAATACTCTTTCAGAAGGAACACCAGTACCAGGCGGCAGCGTTGTGTATGGCATGACGCAGGACCTGGCTAGTCTTGACCCCCATGTAGATACGGACGCAGGAACTAGAGACGTGGTTTTCAATTTGTACGAAGGGCTTGTAAAGCCTACTTCCGATGGCGGATTTATTCCGGCTGTTGCTAGCGATTACACCATTTCCGATGATGCAAAGACTTATACTTTCACATTGAGAGATGGCATCACATTCCATGACGGCACACCGGTTACCATCGAAGATGTCAAATATTCCATCGATCGTTATGCGGAGATTCAGGGCGAATCCTCCGCTTTTTCTTCGCTTGTAGATAGTGTAGAGGTGCAGGATGACAAGACACTGGTTGTAAACCTGAAAGAAAGTTATTCAGAGTTTCTTCCGATGATGACGATTGCCATCATTCCGCAGTCCAACGAGGACCCGGCAGGCAATCCGATCGGTACCGGCCCATTCAAATATGTTTCCTACACACCGGGACAGAACCTGGAGTTGGAAAAATATGACGGCTACTGGCAGGAGGGCGTTCCGAGCCTGGACAGCGTGGAATTTAAATTTATTGCCGATGTGGACACTGCATTTGTAGAGCTGCAGGCAGGCACCATCGACATTCTGAAATATTTAACCTCCGCACAGGCGGAGACACTGGGCGATGATTACAACATCGTACAGGGAAGCATGAACCTCGTCCATGCGATGTACTTAAACAGCGCTTACGAGCCGCTTTCCAAGACAGAGGTGCGTCAGGCACTCTGCTATGCGGTAGACCGCGATGCGATCAACAACTTTATTTTCGGCGGAAAGAGCCACCTCATCGGCTCCCATATGATTCCGGCAATGTCGAAATACTATGAGCCGGAGGCAGAGACCGTATACAGCTACGATCCGGAGAAGGCAAAAGAGCTTCTGGCAGATGCCGGATACGCAGATGGCTTTGATCTGGAAATCACCGTTCCGAGCTCATACAGCCAGCACGTAGACAGCGCGCAGATCATCGCGGATGAGCTGTCCCAGGTCGGCATCAACGTGACCTTAAATCAGGTTGAGTGGAGCACCTGGCTGCAGGATGTATACAAGGGAGGCAACTTCCAGGCGACCGTCATCGGTTTTGACGGAACGCTGGCACCGAGCGACTGGCTCAAGAAATATGTGACAGACGATGCGAAGAACTTCATGCATTACTCCAACACTGAGTACGACGATGTATTTAATACAGCATACACAACCGTTGATGACGATGTAAAAGTAGAAAACTACAAGAAGGCGCAGATGATCCTGGCAGAGGATGCGGCAGCCGTTTACATCGAAGATCCGGCGAACCTCGTAGCAGTCAGCAAGAAGTTTGGCGGCTACACCTTCTACCCAACGGCAGCAGAGGATATGTCCCTGTTATATCAGGTAGAGCAGTAAAATATACAGTTACAATCCAGCAAATTCCTGTTGCTACCACGTTTTCTTACGGCACTTTCGGTTTCAAAAGTGCCTGCCCGTGAACAGTAACCAGGAAATAACAACAGAATAAGAAGCGGTAAACGCAGGAGGGAATTATGAAATTCTTTATAAAAAAACTGATAACTCTCATTATCACATTGTTGGTCATATCCTTCCTGACGTTTACCGCTTTTTCTGTGATTCCGGGCGATGCGGCACTTTCCAGGCTGGGAAAGGACGCGACGGAAGAGCAGTTAGAGCGGGCGCGGGATGAGATGGGATTAAATGATCCACTTCTGGAGCGGTATGGAAGATGGGTGACCGATGCGATGCAGGGGGATTTCGGGGAGTCCTACCGGTATGAGGGAACCTCAGTCCGCTCCCTTCTGGCACAGCGGCTTCCGGTCACGGTGCTTCTGGCAGTCATTTCCCTGCTCATCATCACGGTGATTTCAGTTCCACTCGGAATCCTGAGTGCCCGGTTTGCCGGGAAATGGGTCGATACGCTGACGAACTGCCTGACGCAGATTCTGATGGCGGTGCCGTCATTCTTTCTCGGCATGATCCTGACCTACGTGTTTGGACTGATTCTTCATATGTTCCAGCCGGGTAAATTTATCGAACCGTCGGAAAATTTCGGAAAGTCTGCACAGTACCTTTTATTTCCGGCGCTCGCGGTGGCGCTGCCGAAGATTGCGATGGTGGTGAAATTCCTGCGAAGCTCGATTCTGACCGAGATGAACCGGGAATACGTGCGGACTGCCTACAGCCGCGGCAATACGGAAACGGCGGTATTGTACGGGCATGTGCTGAAAAATGCGATGATTCCGGTTGTGACGTTCTTTGCGATGGTAATCGCGGAGATCCTTGCCGGCAGCATCGTGGCGGAGCAGGTGTTCAGCGTGCCGGGAATCGGAAGACTTCTGATCAGCTCGATCTCCAACCGCGATTATCCGGTTGTGCAGGCGATCGTGCTGTATATCACATCGGTGGTCGTACTTATCAATTTTGCGGTTGATATGATTTATCAGGTTTTGGATCCGAGAGTCCGGACGGCGGAAGAATAGAGGGAAGACGAATGAAACGAAAGAATTATAATCTGATGATAGGGGGCGTGATCACGCTGTTCTTTCTGGCAGTTGCCCTGATCGGACAGTTCTGGACGCCGTATGGGACGACGACGATGGACTCCATGGCAGTCAATCTGGCGCCGTGTGCAGCACACCCGCTGGGAACGGATAACTTCGGGCGCGATATTTTGAGCCGTGTGATGGCGGGAAGCGGCAGCACCTTTTTTGTGGCAGTCTGCACGGTTCTGATCGGGTGTGTGTTTGGCACGATCGTCGGTGCGCTGACCGGCTATTTCGGCGGCTTTTTCGATAACCTGATCATGCGTTTCAATGATATCCTTTTATCGTTTCCGAGCATTCTTCTGGCGCTTATCTTCATCAGCCTGACGAAGCCGGGAAGCTACAACATCATTCTGGCGCTGGGAATCCTTTTTATCCCGAGTTTTGCCCGGATCGTCCGCAGTGAGGTGATCCGGTGCCGGGAACTGGATTTTGTCAAGAGTGCGCGGATCCTTGGCGCAGGGCATATCCGGATTATTTTTGCCCATATTCTGCCGAATGCGGCGGTCAGCCTTTTGACGGCGGCGGCGATCGGATTTAACAATGCGGTGCTGGCGGAGGCGAGTATGAGTTATCTGGGACTGGGAATCCAGCCGCCGGAGCCGAGTCTCGGGAGAATGCTTTACGAAGCGCAGTCGTACCTGTTCAATGCGCCGTGGTACGCGATCGGACCGGGCGTGACGATCATCCTGATTATTCTGGGATTCAGCATGGTGAGCGAGGGGCTGCGCTCGATGCAGCAGTAAGGAGGCGAAAAGATGGAACCATTGGTTGAGATAAAAAATCTGTCGATCCGTTTTCCAGAAGGAAATTCGACCTTTGAGGCAGTCAAGGGCATCAGCTTTTCGATCGGAAAAGGCGAGATCGTCGGAGTAGTCGGCGAGTCAGGGTCAGGAAAATCCATGAGTGCGCTTGCTCTGATGGGGCTGCTTCCGAAGGACGCCGAGATTGCCTCCGGATCGCTCTGTTTTCAGGGAGAAGATCTGGTGACCATGAAACCGGAAAAGCGGAGACAGCTATGCGGCAGCAAAATGGCGATGGTCTTTCAGGAGCCGATGACCTCCTTAAATCCGGTATTGAAAATCGAACGGCAGGTCGGGGAAAGCCTGCGGATCCATACGAAACTCGGAAATGCTGAGATCCATGAACGGGTGGTGCAGGCACTCTCAGAAGTCGGTCTGCCGGACCCGGAGGGGCTGTGCGGTAAATACCCGCATGAACTTTCCGGCGGCATGCGCCAGCGTGTGATGATCGCGCAGGCGATGATCAATTCCCCGAGTCTTCTGATTGCGGATGAGCCGACGACAGCGTTAGACTGTGTCGTTCAGGCACAGATCCTGGAGCTTCTGCGGAATATCCACCGGACCAAGGGAACGTCGATTCTCTTTATTTCCCATGATCTGAATGTTGTGCGTGCGCTCTGCAGCCGTGTGATCGTGGTTTATAAGGGCGAGATCGTGGAAGAAGGGCAGACGGAAGACGTCCTTCTGCATCCGAAGCATGAATATACGCGCCATCTGGTGGCGTCGATTCCGGAGGGAGAAAAAGGGGAAAGCTCTGGCGGGGAGATCCTGCGCCTGACGGATTTGAACGTATTTTACGATGTGCGTGGCGGTCTGTTCCGCAAAAAAGGAAAAAAACACGTAATTCACGATCTGAACCTGTCGGCAAGAGAGGGAGAGATTGTGGGGATCGTGGGCGAGAGTGGCTGCGGCAAATCGACGCTCAGCAAGACGATCCTGGGACTTCATGACAATTATACGGGTGAGGTGAAGGTGCGTGACGGCGTCCGTCCGCAGATGGTATTTCAGGATCCGGCGGGATCGCTCAACCCGGCGCGGACGATCGGATGGATTCTGGAAGAACCGCTGCGCCTGCGCGGCATCAGGGACCGCACAGAGCGCAGGCAGCTAGTGAAGGAAATGCTTGAAAATGTCGGACTGGACGAGTCCTTTGCGGCGCGCCATCCGAGAGAGCTTTCTGGCGGTCAGAAACAGCGCATCAGCATCGGCGTGGCACTTCTCATGGATCCGCGCCTGGTGATCGCGGATGAGCCTGTTTCGGCGCTTGATGTGACGGTCCAGTCCCAGATTTTGAACCTGCTTTTGAAGCTGCACGCCGAAAAGCAGATGACCATCCTCTTTATTTCCCACGATCTGAACGTCGTGCGCGGGCTCTGCAGCCGTGTCATGGTCATTTACAAGGGTGTGATTGTGGAAGAAGGTCTGGCAGAAGAGATCTATGAGCATCCGGCGCACCCGTACACGAAACTTCTGCTGGAAGCGGCGATCGGCGGGGATACAATGGAACTGGATGCGGAGGCAGGAAAGCAGAGTGCGGAGCCGGAGAGAGACAGCCGGATAGAAAAACCTGAGCGGGGACAGACGAAAGAGAACCTTTTGGAACATCAGGAAAAAGAGCGGTCCGTCCAGAATGCACCAAAGAAGATAGCGGGCAGTGGGGAGAAGTGTATCTTTTATGAGCGATGTCCGAAGAGAAGAGAGGCGTGTGCCCATGTGCCGCTGTCACCGGAGGCAGTACAACTTTCAAGGACACACTGGGCGCGGTGTATTCAGATAGAAGCATAATCTGATAAGCTGAAATAGAGAAAAACGAAATAGCAGCCGAAAAAAGACAGACGGTTCAGCCTATGCCAGGGAAAGCGGCATGGCTCGAATCGTCTGTCAATGTTTTTTCCTGCGGTGGGAAATCAAAGTGCGCGGCTGCTCACTGGAAGAATCCTGTTGCCCCTGCTGTGCCTCACCGGAAAGCTGCAGCGGCTCCCGGCGGTGCCGGAGTGAATGGTAAAAAAGCCAGATCAGATCCACCAGGGCGATCAGAAACGCACATCCAGCTAATAGATGAAATACCTCATGCGTCAGGGCGGGATACGGCAGAGCGGATATGATATAAGGAGAAGTCATATTCCGCAGGGAGCTCACCGTCCAGGAGAGACTGTCCGCCATCGTCTGGAGAAGCGATTCATAGGTATCCTCGTTCAGGCGGATCAAACGCCCGTTTAATGAAAGTGCTTTGCGTTCGGGCGGATCTGGATAGCCGGAAGACGGATCGAGCAGATAGAAATGGCAGGTTCCATTTTCCAGAGAGTAGTAATAATATCCGGTCTCTTTCTTTCCATCGTAGGCAGCGCACCCTGTATAATATAAGGAAGGAGCGTTCACCGAGACATAGGGCTGAGCCGGGTTATAAAAATTTTCAAACTTGCACTGGCTGTTTATCGGCCGCGGGGAGTGTGAATGTTCTCCGGCATTCTGCCACAGGAGCAGGATGGACGCGATCAGCACCAGCGCCGGAAGCCACATCTGCCGGCGGTAAAAACGGCGGCTTTTGATGGGGGAATGTTTTTGTTTTTCAGTCAAATTTTTCATACGCTCTAGTATAGTCAGTTCTGCGTGGAACGTCAAGAGTTAGTGTATACGACAAAATCCTGCTGCCACCACGTTTTCTTACGGCACTTTCAGTTCCAAAAGTGCCTACCTGTGAACAATTACTCCATTCATGGTCATCTGCGCGTGCTTTTTCAATTATTCTTGCAAACAGGGCGAAAAATTGCTATGATGGGAGTGCTGGCATCGGAAGGTGATTGTGCAGTAGGGGAAAGCTTTCGGTGCATGGCAGTCATTTTTGCATCGGCAATATAGAAGGAGAGGCTAAATGGACGCTTACACGAGTTTTGCGGAAGTATATGATATGTTTATGGATAATATTCCCTATGAGGACTGGTGCGGGTACCTGACTTCTCTTTTAAAGGAATATGGGATCAACGATGGTCTGGTGCTGGATCTGGGATGTGGAACCGGCACGCTGACGGAGCTTCTGGCAAAGGAAGGCTATGATATGATCGGCGTGGATGTCTCGGAGGATATGCTGCAGGAAGCAATCGAAAAACGGGCAGAATCCGGGCTGCCGATTTTATATTTATTGCAGGATATGCGCGAATTTGAATTGTACGGGACGGTCCGGGCGGTCGTGAGTATCTGCGATTCGCTGAATTATATTCTGGATTATGACGATCTGGCGCACGTATTTTCGCTGGTCAACAATTATCTGGATCCGAAGGGAATGTTCATTTTCGACCTGAATACGGAGGCAAAGTTTCAGGCAATGGGAAGTGAGACGATCGCGGAGGTGCGCGACGAGGGGAGCTTCATCTGGGAAAATGAGTATGATGAAGAGGAGAAAATTAACTCCTACGATCTGACGCTCTTTATCCGTGAGGAGGATGACTTATACCGCCGCTATCAGGAGACGCATTTTGAGCGCGCGTGGTCGTTGGACGAGATAAAAAAGGCGCTCACAGAGGCGGGCATGGAATTTGTGGCGGCGTATGACGCATTTACGAAGAACGCGCCGCGAAAAGAGAGCGACCGAATCTATGTGGTTGCGAGAGAACATGGAAAAGAGGTATAAATGATGGAAAAGATAAAAGCAGGTGAAATAACGGGACAGACCGGAGATTATATGCTCCGTGCGACGGCGGCGAATGGTCAGATCCGCGCATTTGCGGCGACTTCTCGCGATCTGGTGGAGAAAGCCAGACAGGCGCACAATACCAGTCCGGTGGCGACCGCAGCGCTGGGACGCCTGATGACGGCAGGAGTCATGATGGGATCGATGATGAAAGCGGACAGTGATCTTTTAACCATCCGGGTCGAGGGCGATGGTCCGATCGGCGGTCTGACAGTGACAGCAGATAAGAACGGCAATGTCAAGGGCTACGCGTTCCACCCGGAGGTAATGCTGCCGCCGAATGCGAAGGGCAAGCTGGATGTGGGCGGTGCGCTGGGAGTCGGCGTCTTGAGCGTAATCCAGGATATCGGTTTGAAAGAGCCGTATGTGGGACAGACGATCCTGGTAACGGGTGAGATTGCGGAAGATCTGACTTATTACTATGCGACCTCCGAGCAGACTCCGTCCTCCGTGGCACTGGGCGTTCTGATGAATAAAGAAAATACGGTGCGCCAGGCAGGCGGATTTATCATCCAGCTTCTTCCGGGAGCAGAGGAGGCGACGATCGCGGCACTTGAAAAGACAATCGGTGAGCTGGAGCCGGTGACGACGATGTTAAATAAGGGAATGACCCCGGAGGACATTCTGGAGCTGATTTTAGGACAATTTGGTCTGGAGATTCTGGATAAGATGCCGATTCAGTTTACCTGCAACTGCACCAAGAGCCGTGTAGAAAAGGCGCTGATCAGCATCGGCGGCAAGGAGCTGCAGGAGATGATCGACGAGGGCAAGAGCATCGAAGTCAACTGCCAGTTCTGCAACAAGCACTATGAATTTAGTGTGGATGAGCTGAAAAAACTGTACGAGAAAGCTAAGAAGTAAAAAGAAATGAGATAATAGATATGGCTGCTGTGCGGAAAAAGGATATTTGGATATGTTCCGCATGGCAGGACAGAAAAAAAGGTAACTGTTCACACATGTGTGAGCAGTAACGAAAAAAGGGATACTGCCGAAGCGGTATCCCTTTTTATAATCACTTTACTTAGATCAATATAACGTATTCGCAAAATATATATCAAACATATTTGGAAAACAGGTACACTGGAAAGTTGATGATTAAAGCTTGGTTACGTTAGTAGCCTGCGGTCCCTTAGCACCGTTAACAACTTCGAACTCTACCTGAGCGCCTTCCTCAAGAGACTTGAAGCCTTCCATGTTCAGTCCGGAGTAGTGAACGAATACATCGTTGCCCTGCTCGTCGCAGATAAATCCGTAACCTTTCTGGTTGTTGAACCACTTTACAGTACCTCTGTTCATATGATACCTCCAAAAAAATATAAAAAATAGTGATGGCCGCATGGATTTACGACCTGTTCCAAGAATAGCATAGTTTCATATTGATGTCAAACGTTTTCGCATAAAATTTCTGGAAATTCAGACATTTAAAAATAGTTAAATTTTTGTGGAAAATAAGGGCATTTGTTACTGTACACACATGTGTGCCCAGTAACGGGTATTTTCCAGAAAACCGCGAAAGAAAGTGGGGTTGTCAAACCAGGATACGGGGGGTAAAATAGGAGGAAAGAAAAGGGGAAAGAGGTAGGAAAATGAATTATATTTACAATGCGTATCATCATTTTTTGACGATCACGAAACATAAATGCGAGGTCATGAAAAACTGCTTTGCGGTAGGGCTGTACCGCCAGGGACTTCTGCACGACCTCTCCAAGTATTCCTGGGAGGAATTTGCGACCGGCGTTAAATATTATCAGGGAAACCGCAGCCCAAATGCGGCGGAAAAAGAAGAAAAGGGCTATTCGGCGGCATGGCTGCACCACAAGGGACGCAACAAACATCATTTCGAATACTGGATCGATTTTGCACCGGACAAGTCCTGGGGGCTTGTCGGCAATAAAATGCCCCTTCGCTACCTGATCGAGATGGTAATGGACCGGATTGCCGCGTCGAAGGTTTATAAGGGAAAAGATTACACGGATGCGTGTGCGTGGGAATACTTTGAAAGAGGCAGAGATTTTGTCGTGATGCACCCGAGGACGAAATACCAGCTGGAATATCTCCTCACGATGCTGAAAGAGCAGGGCGAGGAGAGAACCTTTGCGTTCATCCGGGCGCTGCTTGCACGGGAGAGGGCGAAAGAACAGGCAGTCCGGAGAAAAAGGATGGGACACGTGATCCGGGAGATAAGAGAGCGTGGACGGGTGCTGTAGTTTATAAGGACAATTCTCTCAGATAATTATGTAAGTACAGCACTGCCGTCTCTGGATCTGTGAAAAGCTGTTCTGAATACGGCACAAACAGCTGCTTACTCTTATAGTCTGCTTTCAGGCATTCATGCCACATCGGAGTGCCATCTGCAAGAAGCGGCTGCGGCACAAACAGCCCGGCTGCGCGGGTGTAGCACGTTTTGGCGGTTGCCTTCTTGCGGGCGGAGCGATCCACATACTGACCGACACTTTTGTGGATGGCGCAGTCCTCGTAGATCATATAGTAATAATTCTCATAATCGCTGTAAAATCGTTTCAGTTCCCCGGAATATAATGGAAGGTCGAGCGTCAAGCGGTTTCCTTCCGCCGATAGCTCCAGCTCACCGATGGAAAACTGGAATCCGCTTGTCAGAGAGACGGGGCTTTCATAGTGAAGCAGCAGGTGCTTTTCTGAGTTTCCGTCCGCATATGGGATATCACGGCTTTCTGAACCTTTGAAAGAAAAATCGCCGGTCAGAAAGTCCGGGTAGGCGAGAATCGGCAGAATCTGCGGCATTCCCTTTAAGTCATCCTCGTTATGGAGAATCAGAAGGTGTTTCAGCAGTTCAGAGTGCGTCTGTAAATATTCACCGTAAACCTCGATGAGCTGACCGCCGTTGTACTTATCTTCGCGGGCAATGCCGAGGAACCGCTCGATGCTTTTTTGTTTCAGATTTTCAAGTCCCAGCAATTTCTTTAATGGGCGTATTTTCTTATAAATATCAAAACTTTCAACTGCTTCAAAATTCCAGTCCTTTTTATAAAAAACACAGCGTTTCGTCAGAAATGGAATGTCAAACCCGTCGCCGTTGAAATGGACGAGGATGCGCTTTGTCCGGAGAAGTGCAAAAAAAGCGTCGAGAACCTCTTCCTCCGCATCCCTCGTCTCGGCAAAATACTGGGTCAGAATCCAGGTGTTTCCGTCGTGCCAGACGCAGCCGATCAGATAGACCGAGGCGTAGTCGCCGGAAAAGCCGGTTGTCTCGATATCGAAAAAGAGCAGATCGGAGATAGCTCCTAACTGTTTGGGCGGATAAGAGGAAGTAAAGGTCAGCGGATTTTGAATGGTGATCATTTGGCAGTATCCTCCTGTGTCGTTTTATAATGTCCGCCCCTGGTCCGCATTGCGTCGGGGATTGGTTTCAGACTGTAACCTATGGCGTTATTATAAATTCATCGGAAGTGAAAAGCAACCGTTTAAGATGACAAAACAATAACACACCCGGTATCGTGAAATATCCGTTCTGGCAGTTGAGTAAAAAGAAAAACAATTTGTAAACCTTCAGTGGTACAAGTTTGGCAATCTTTTGAAATTCCGATATACTAGAAAATGTTGGAAGTGACAGCGGGAAATGTGGTTGTACCAATATGGCAATTCGGGAATTTTTGGCGGAAAGACTGGCAGATTATGAGATCCCGCGCAAATTTGCCTTGCTAAAGGAGTTTTCAAAGACTGAAAGCGGAAAGATTCGTAAAAAAGAACTGTGAAAATTGCTTTTTCTTGTCGAAAAAAGAAAATGATTTATTGTGCAAAATGACAAAAGTGACGTTGACAAAATTGGAAAAGAGTGGTATATTTACATACAGCAATCAAACTATTTAATGTAACGGTTGTGAACGTGACCGGAGAGCTGCTTTCTGTGGGGGAAAAGCGGCTCTCTTTTTATGTCATAGGAAACTTCGTCCTATGTGTTTGACTTTTTGTATAGTGACAGTTACAATAAATTCGTAACTGTTCAGTACCTTCACAGTCACGCGCAAAAATCCATTAAAAATTGCCTACGGCAATGGGATTTTTGCCTGCTGGTCCATGTTTTCGTACGGTCAGCGCAGTAAATGCGCAGACCTATTGAACAGTTGCTATGTTTTTAAAAATCATTTATAAGGGAGACAAACCATATGATAAGAGATGGCTTTATCCGGGTTGCCGCGTCAACGCCGGAAGTGAAGGTGGCAGATGTAGAGTACAACCGGGAACAGGTTTGTGAACAGATAGAGGAGGGGCGCAAAAAGGGCGCTTCGATTATGGTATTTCCAGAGCTGGTGCTGACGGGATATACGTGCGGTGAGCTGTTTATCCAGAAATCGCTGCTGGCGAAGGCAAAGGAAGAGCTTAGGAAGCTGATCGCCTTTACAGCTGGAGATTCAATGCTTGTATTTGTAGGACTTCCGTGGGAATACAATAATAAATTGTACAATGTGGCAGCGGCGATCCAGGATGGAAAGCTGCTCGGTCTGGTTCCGAAGAGATGGATTCCAAACTATTCTGAATTTTATGAGGGACGTTATTTCAACCCGGGCTGGGAAAAGACAATCGACGTTTCCTGGGACGGTTATCAGGTGCCAATGGGAATGAAGCTTTTATTTTCCTGTGACAATGTGGAAAATCTCGTCGTGGGGGCGGAGATCTGCGAGGACGTCTGGGTTTTAAATCCGCCGAGTATTGCACACGCGTCGGCGGGGGCAACGGTGATCGTCAACTGTTCTGCCAGCGATGAGGTGACAGGCAAGAGCGAGTACCGCAGAAGTCTGATCAGCGGTCAGTCGGCGCGGCTGCTCTGTGCGTATATTTACGCCAATGCGGGCGAGGGAGAGTCTTCCCAGGATCTCGTTTTTGGCGGCCAGAATATTATCGCTGAGAATGGCAATATCCTGTCGGAGTCAGCGCGATTTGAGAATCAGACGATCTACGCAGATATCGATTTGGAACGTCTGGAATGTGAGCGCCGCCGGATGACGACTTATCAGACAGAAGGCCGTGAGGATTACCGGTTTGTAAGTTTTACGCTGGATCGGAAACCGCTTGCGCTGGAGCGCGTGATCGATCCGACCCCGTTTGTCCCACACGATGCGGGTAGCCGGAACCGCCGCTGCGAGGAGATCCTTTCGATCCAGGCGATGGGATTGAAAAAACGTCTCAAACATACCGGATGCCGCCATGCTGTCGTTGGTATTTCAGGCGGTCTGGATTCAACGCTGGCACTTTTAGTAACCGTGCGCGCCTTTGATCTGCTGGGGATTCCGCGTGAAAATATCCTGTCTGTGACGATGCCGTGCTTTGGTACGACTGACCGGACGTACCAGAATGCCTGCCAGCTCACGAAAAAGCTGGGTGCAACCTTGAAAGAAGTCGATATCCGAGAGGCAGTTACGATCCATTTCCGTGACATTGAACAGGATCCGTCGGTTCATGATGTAACGTATGAAAATTCACAGGCACGCCAGAGAACGCTGGTTCTGATGAACCTTGCCAATAAGATCGGCGGTCTTGTCATCGGTACCGGCGATATGTCGGAGCTGGCGCTTGGCTGGGCGACCTACAACGGCGATCATATGTCGATGTACGGTGTCAACTGCTCGGTTCCGAAGATGCTGGTGCGCCATCTGGTGCGCTATTATGCAGATACCTGTGGCGAGAAAGAGCTTTCTGATATTCTGCTGGATGTACTGGATACGCCGGTCAGCCCGGAGCTTCTGCCGCCGGAGGAGGATGGAAAGATCGCACAGAAAACGGAGGATTTGGTTGGTCCTTATGAGCTGCATGATTTCTATCTCTACTATATATTAAGATTCGGCTACCGTCCGGGCAAGATTTACCGCCTGGCGCGTCAGGCATTTGACGGTGCTTATGATAAGGAAACGATCCTTAAATGGCTGAAGGTCTTCTACCGCCGTTTCTTCAACCAGCAGTTTAAGCGTTCCTGCCTGCCGGATGGTCCGAAGGTAGGTTCTGCTGCAGTATCACCGCGCGGCGACCTGCGTATGCCGAGCGATGCGTGCAGCCGCCTGTGGCTGGAGGAGCTGGAAACACTGGATGAGGATTGCGTTTACGGAGTGCCGGAGACGAAAGCGGCAGGAGGCAGCCTGTGATCGCGAGCACGGGCAACGCCCGTGTCAGAGCGGTGACGGCGCTTGCAAAGAAAGCAAAAGCAAGACGGGAACAGGGCGTCTTTTTGGTGGAAGGTCCGAAGATGTTCGGGGAACTGCCGGTGGAGAGACGCCGCGAAGTCTATGTGTCGGAAAATTTTCTGCGCCAGCAGGGGGAAAGAGCAGAAAAACTGCTGGCTGGCTGCCGGTATGAGACGGTGACGGATGAGGTCATGCGCCATATGTCGGACACCCAGACACCGCAGGGTATCCTGGCGGTAGCGGAACAGTTTTCTTATCAGATCTCAGATGTGCTGAAAAATAGCCCGGACGGAAAGGCACCGGAGCTTGTGATTCTGGAGACGCTGCAGGATCCGGGTAATCTGGGAACAATCCTGCGCGCCGGAGAGGGGGCGGGTGTGACAGGCATCATTCTTGACCGTGGTTCAGCTGATATTTACAGCCCGAAGGTCATCCGTTCCACGATGGGCTCGATCTACCGGGTGCCGTTTATCTACACGGACGACCTGCATCAGACGATCGGGGAAGTAAAAAAGCAGGGAATCCGCCTCTATGCGGCGCATTTAAAGGGGAAACATAACTACGAAGAAGAAAATTATACAGGTCCGTCCGGCTTTCTGATCGGAAATGAGGCAAATGGTCTGACCGAGGAGACGGCGGCGCTTGCTGACGCGTGGGTGAGGATTCCGATGGCTGGAAAGGTTGAATCACTCAATGCAGCGGTGGCGGCTTCGGTGCTGCTGTTTGAGACGGCACGGCAGAGACGGCAGTAAATTGCATTTTTTGAAACAATGTTTTAAGCCGGATAGTTTGTGCAAATAGAGAGCTGTGAAGAAATAAATTGAACTGCAGATCGATATGTTCCATTAAGAAGTTTGTAATAAAACCGTAAGTTCAAAAACAGAGCTGATTGGTTGATAAATGTCAGAAAATATCGTATACTAGTTTTAAGATATCAGGGTCAAAAGACCTATATGGAAGGAGGGGATGACATGGCAGTATGGTGTGTCTGGCTGGCGGTGTTTGTAGTGTGTATCGGGCTGGAAGCAGCGTCGATGGCGCTGACTTCGATCTGGTTTGCTGGAGGCGCTCTGATTGCGTGTGTCCTGTCGATCGCGGGAGTGAATCTTTACATCCAGATGGCGGTGTTTGTCGTTGTTTCATTCCTTCTTTTGTATTCAACAAGACCATTGGCACTCCGGTATATCAATCAGAAGACGGTGCGGACCAATGTGGACGCGCTGGTGGGTAAAAAAGCGCGGGTAACCGCAGAGATTGATAACGACGAGGCGAGAGGGACGGCGATGGTGTCCGGCCAGGAATGGACGGCACGCTCGGCGGATGGAAGCCGGATTCCGAGGGATACGATGGTACAGATTCAGGCGGTCAGCGGCGTCAAGCTGATTGTCAGCAAATGTAAGGAGGAGTAGGAAATATGGGAGCAGTTATCAGTTTTCTTGTCATTGCGATTGTGGTACTTCTGATTTTGTCATCCTGTATCCGGATCGTGCCGCAGGCACAGGCATTAGTCGTAGAGCGTCTGGGTGCTTATCTGGAGACATGGTCGGTTGGCGTGCATTTCAAGGTGCCGTTCATTGACCGCGTGGCAAAAAGAGTCATTTTAAAAGAGCAGGTTGTAGATTTTGCACCGCAGCCGGTTATCACGAAAGATAACGTTACGATGAAGATTGATACGGTTGTATTTTTCCAGATCACGGATCCGAAGCTGTTTGCTTATGGTGTTGAGAACCCGATCATGGCGATCGAGAACCTGACGGCGACCACCCTTCGAAATATCATCGGTGATCTCGAACTTGACCAGACCTTAACCTCCCGTGAGACGATCAACACGAAGATGCGCGCTGCACTCGATGTGGCGACAGACCCGTGGGGAATCAAGGTAAACCGTGTTGAGTTGAAAAATATCATTCCTCCGGCAGCCATTCAGGATGCGATGGAGAAACAGATGAAGGCAGAGCGTGAGCGCCGTGAGTCCATTCTCCGTGCCGAAGGCGAGAAGAAATCGACGATCCTGGTAGCCGAAGGTAAGAAAGAGTCCGCGATTCTGGAAGCAGAAGCAGAGAAGGAAGCGGCGATCCTGCGTGCAGAAGCACAGAAGGAAAAGATGATCCGCGAGGCAGAAGGTGAGGCGGAAGCGATCCTCAAAGTTCAGAAAGCGGAAGCAGACGGACTTCGCTTCATCAAGGAAGCAGGCGCGGACAATGCAGTGCTGCAGCTCAAGAGCCTGGAGGCATTTGCCAAAGCAGCGGACGGCAAGGCGACGAAGATCATCATCCCGTCCGAGATCCAGGGCATTGCCGGTCTGGTAAAGGGTCTGACGGAAGTTGGCACGGATGTTCAAAAGGCAGAGTAGCCGGGAGTGAGCGGCTCTAAGTTATAAAAAAAGGTATAAGAAAAGGCTGATGGTTATGTAAAGCAGGAACCGCAGCCTTTTTCGAGTTCTTTTTTGACAAGCCTGCGGACATTCGGTATAATATCCCATAGTGATATGTATACCCATATATGTTGATGAAAGGGTATATGCAAGAAGCTATGTGCTATATGAAGAATGAGGCTGTTGTTTGCGAATATAAGTAAGGAGTGGATGCGTTGAACCTGCAGGAAAAAAGAAAGAAAAGCGCGAATATCGCGTTTGCCCTGGATATGCTTCATATCGTAGTGGGTATATTGATCGTGATATTTGCGGTTCTTGCGTTTCTGAACCCGGATGAAAACCGGATTTTGTTTCCGGTAATCTTTCTTCTGGCGGCGGTACTGAATTTTGCCAATGGCTATGACCGCTATCGCCGGGGAAGGGGAAGAAAGCATCTGCGGACCGGCGGAATGATCCTGATGGCAGTGGGAGCAGGATTGTTCCTTTTATGTATTGTCAGTACACTTACAATATGGTGGGGGTAATAAAAGTGAAAACAGAAGTTTTGCGAATGTTAAAAGAAACGGATGATTACCTGTCCGGACAGGAGATCTGTGAGCGTTTAAATGTATCACGGACGGCAGTCTGGAAAGTTATCAAACAGTTGGAGGCAGAAGGATATGAGATAGAGGC
>NZ_FR895095.1:18346-26364 GCF_000434655.1 Clostridium sp. CAG:43
AGGCGGTCCGGAACCGCGGTTATCGGCTGCGTTTCCTGGGCGATGTTCTCAGCCAGGCAGAGCTGGAGAGCAGCATCGACAGCGAGTGGGCTGGAAAAAATATTTTATATTTTGACGAGACGGATTCAACCAATACCGAGATCAAGAAAGCGGCGGAGAAAGATGCCCCGCACGGTACGCTGGCAGTCGCTGATTATCAGTCGATGGGAAAGGGACGCCGCGGAAGAAGCTGGGCGGCGCCGCATGGCGTCGGCATCTGGATGAGCCTGCTTCTGCGCCCGGAGCTTTCTCCGACCTGCGCGTCGATGCTGACGCTGGTGGCGGCTCTGGCAGTTGCCGACGGGATTCGGGAGGTTTGTGATCTGGAGGCAAAGATCAAGTGGCCGAACGATATCGTCGTCAATGGAAAGAAGGTCTGCGGTATCCTGACCGAGATGAGCACGGAATTAGAGTGTATTAATTATATCGTGACTGGTATTGGTATCAACGTGGCAAATCACGAGTTCCCGGAGGAGATTCGGGATGTAGCAACGTCTCTGTATCTGGAGACAGGAAAAGAAGTGCGCCGCAGCCAGCTTATCGCCGCGATCATGCGTGCGTATGAGGGATATTATGATAAATTCATGGAAAACCAGAACATGAAATCCCTGATGGACGTTTATAACAGCCGTCTGGCAAACTGCGGTACACAGGTGCGCGTCCTGTCTCCGGGCAATGAGTATACGGGCATGGCGCTCGGAATTGATGAGATGGGCGAACTGCTGGTCCGCACAGAAGACGGAAAGGTATGCAAGGTGATCTCAGGAGAGGTATCTGTCCGGGGCATTTACGGATATGTATAAAGATTTTTATGCGTCGTTGAAGCCTTTAGAGGGGGAAATACCTTATACGGAAGAAGAGAGGCTGGCGGCATCCGGCGCTCCATTGCTCTCCTGGTACCGGAAAAACCGGCGGCTCCTTCCGTGGCGGGAGAATCCGGAACCGTATTCGGTCTGGATTTCGGAGATCATGCTGCAGCAGACGCGCGTAGAGGCGGTCAAACCGTACTTTGCCCGTTTTATGGAAGCACTCCCGGACATCTCCTCGCTCGCGCAGGTGGACGAAGAGCGGCTTTTGAAGCTGTGGGAGGGACTTGGGTATTATTCCAGAGCCCGGAACCTAAAAAAGGCAGCGGTCTGCCTGATGGAAGACTACGGCGGTCAGATGCCGGCGTCGCGGGATGAGATATTGAAACTTCCGGGCATCGGAAGTTATACAGCCGGGGCAGTTGCGTCGATCGCGTATGATCTGCCGGCTCCGGCGCTGGATGGAAATGTGGTGCGTGTTCTGACACGCCTGTTCGCTGACCCACAGGATAGCACGAAGCCGGCGCTTCGAAAGAAATATGAGCGGCGCCTGGAGGCGGAACTTGTGCGCCGGACAGAGGAAAGAGATTCCTATTTGTCAGCCGGTGATGATGCTGGTGAGGTTTCCACGGCATTACGGTCAGAAGAGCTATTTCATCCAGGTGAATATAATCAGGCATGGATTGAGCTGGGCGCGCTTGTCTGCATCCCGGGCGGACGTCCGCTCTGTGAGAAGTGCCCGCTGGAATCCCTTTGTCTGGCGCACCGGCGGGGAGAGGAGGAGCAATATCCGGTCAAGCCGCCGAAAAAGCCGCGCCGGATCGAGGAAAAAACGGTCTGCCTGATTGAGTGGGAGGATACGGTGGCGATCCGCAAGCGCAGCAGCAAGGGATTGCTGGCGTCCCTCTACGAATATGTCAATCTGGACGGAAAAAAGAGTGCGGCGGAGGCAGCGAAAGAACTGGGGATCGCGGAGGCGGATATCAGGGAAACCGAGGATCTGCCGGATGCAGTCCACATTTTTTCCCATGTTGAATGGCATATGTGCGGACGCAGAATCCGCCTGAAACGGGCATCCGGTTATCAGGATAAAACAGTTTTGATGGTGCGCCGGGCGGAGCTGCAGGATCGCTATCCGATCCCCAATGCATTTCGCGTGTATACAAATATATTAATATGAAATACTGTTAGTGTGGGGGAGCGGGAGAAAGGGCGATTATGAAAAAAATGCTTTTTATCATCAATCCGAGATCTGGCAAAGAACAGATTCGAAGTCGTCTTCTTGAAATTTTAGATAGTTTTGTAAAGGCGGGCTATGGACCGTCTGTTTATATTACGCAGGGCCCGAAGGATGCGGAGTATCAGGCGGCGCGTGCGAAAACGAAGGAACTGGTCGTGTGCAGCGGCGGGGACGGTACGCTCAACGAGGTGGTATCGGGGCTGATGACGATCACCCCGGAAAAGCGTCCGGAGTTAGGGTATATCCCGTCGGGTTCCACGAATGATTTCGCATCCAGTCTGGGACTTCCGAAAAATATGCGGAAAGCGGCGCAGACAGCTGCACTGGGAAAACCATTTCTGGTGGATGTCGGTGTATTCGGCAAAAACCGGTATTTCGTCTATGTGGCGGCGTTCGGAGCATTTACGGAGGTATCCTATTCGACCCCGCAGGAGACGAAAAATATTTTGGGGCATCAGGCATATATGCTGGAAGCCATCAAACGCCTGACAGGGCTTAAATCCTACCGGATGCGCCTTGCGTGGGAACATCTGGGGGAGCAGAGAGAATTGGAAGAGGAATTTATTCTGGGAATGGTGACCAATACGACCTCGATCGGAGGTTTTAAAGGACTGGTTGGTATGGACGTGGCGCTGGATGACGGGGAGTTTGAGGTGCTTCTGGTCCGGAAACCGCGCACGCCGCTTGACATTGCAAGTATTGCTGCTTATTTGATTCAGAGAGAGGGCGAAAATGAATGCGTATTCAAGTTCCGCACCTCGAAACTGATGGTACAGTCGGAGGAGCTGGTGGACTGGTCGCTGGACGGTGAGTTTGGCGGAAGCCAGACAGAGGTCGTGATTGAAAATAAACCAAGAGAGATTGCGATCAGGGTGCCTGAAGTTACGGTTCGCGGGTAGGCACTTTTGGAACCGAAAGTGCCGTAAGAAAACGTGGTGGCAGCAGAAATTTGCCGTATTTAAATGCGAAGCCACGGCAAATTGCGTTGCTGGGCATGTATGCGTGAACAGTAACTGCCTAAATAGAAATAGATCGAAAAATTTCGAAAATTGTTGAAAAATAGAATTTAATCGTATATAATGTACTTTCGGGATATTGCAGGGAAAGGTGCAGGGAAATAAAAGCACACAAACAATCGAGGGACAATATCACGTTAGATATAAAGAAACTTCTAAGCGAAATAAATCGAAAGGACGTTAATTCGTGGAGAAAGAAAATTTTTTAGGTAAGTTAAGGAAACTGGTAGAGTTAGCAAAGTCCAAGCAGAACGCGCTGGACGTGACAGAGATCAATAACTTTTTTATGGGCGATAATCTGCAGACAGAGCAGATGGAGCAGATTTACAATTATCTGGAGCAGAATAATATTGATGTCATTCCGGAGGTGATCGATGATTCGATCCTCAAGGAAAATGATTCGATGCTCGATGATGATGTGGATGATGAATTCCTCAAGAACGAGGAAGAGGATATCGATCTGGATGCGATCGATCTGTTAGAGGGAATCGGCACGGAAGATCCGGTCCGCATGTACTTGAAAGAGATCGGTACCGTTCCGCTTCTGAGCGCGGAGGAGGAGATCCGCCTTGCAAAGCGCAAAGCAGAGGGTGATGTGAATGCAAAAGAGCGCCTGATTGAGGCAAACCTGCGCCTGGTTGTCAGCATTGCAAAGCGCTATACAGGACGCGGCATGAGCTTCCTGGATCTGGTTCAGGAAGGCAATCTGGGTCTTATTAAGGGCGTTGAGAAGTTTGATTATACAAAGGGTTATAAATTAAGTACATATGCGACCTGGTGGATTCGTCAGTCTGTTACAAGGGCTCTGGCGGATCAGGCGAGAACTATCCGTGTCCCGGTGCATATGGTAGAGACGATCAACAAGATGTCCAAGATGCAGCGTAAGCTGACGCTGGAACTGGGCTATGAGCCGTCGGTGGCAGAGCTGTCCGAGGCGCTTGGCATGTCCGAGGATAAGGTCATGGAGATCATGCAGATCGCACGTGAGCCAGCTTCTCTGGAAACCCCGATCGGTGAGGAAGACGATTCCAATCTGGGTGATTTCGTAGCGGACGGCAACGTGGTAACGCCGGAAGGGAATGTAGAATCTGTTATGCTGCGTGAGCATATCGATGCATTGCTTGGAGACCTGAAGGAGAGAGAGCGTCAGGTTATTATTCTCCGGTTTGGCCTGGAGGACGGACATCCGAGAACCCTGGAAGAGGTTGGAAAAGCATTCAACGTAACGAGAGAGCGTATCCGCCAGATCGAGGCAAAAGCACTTCGTAAATTAAGAAATCCGGTCCGGAGCAAGCGGATTCGCGATTTTCTGTAAGAGTTGTATCATTTTGGTAAAAAGGGAAATTTGTTTGGAATTTCCTGAAAGGTTTAATAAAAAGATAAAGCAGTTTGTACCCGTCCGTGGGTACAGGCTGCTTTTTCAAGTTTTGGAGAATATGAATTATTGTGCATATCTTCATATGACGTCTAAGGATGGAAATGATGTTTGTCAGGAAAGAAGCGTTTCGGATAGAAGTATCGTGTGCTGGAAGGAAAATGCACGGACAGATGGGAACTTATAGAAAGAGGAGAGAAAAATGTCGGAACCAATGAAAAATCCGCCAGCCAGAAAGACACAGACGGCGAAACGGAATTATCAGAAAGAAATGGAAAAAGTGCTGGATGCAGCAGTCCGGGACGGCAGAGTTCCGACTTTATTTCTCCACAGCTGTTGTGCGCCGTGCAGCAGCTACGTGCTGGAATATCTGTCGCAGTATTTTTCGATTACGGTGTTCTACTACAATCCGAATATTTCACCGAAAGAGGAATATGAGGCGCGCACGGAGGAGGTACAGCGGCTGATCCGGGAGCTTCCAGCGGTGCATCCGATCCGGTTTGTAGAAGGAAAATACGACCCGGAATGCTACTATGAGGCAGTCCGGGGGCATGAGAAGGATCCGGAGGGCGGCGAGCGCTGCGGTATTTGTTTTGAGATGCGCCTCCGGGAAGCGGCGAAGCTGGCAGCCGAGGGCGGCTATGACTGGTTCACGACGACCCTCACGATCAGTCCGCTCAAAAATGCCGGGCGCCTCAATACGATCGGGCAGGCGATGGGAGAAGAGTATCATGTGGCATTTCTGCCGTCGGATTTCAAGAAAAAAGAGGGATATAAGCGCTCGATTGAGCTGTCGGCGCAGTATCATCTATACCGGCAGAATTACTGCGGATGCGTGTTCTCGAAGCGGGAGCGTGAAGAGCAGATGCAGAAGGAGAGGCAGGAAACATCGTGATTTGCGGGGCGATATGTTTGGTCGAAGATGAGTTTGTATGGATGATTGCCTGTAGCTGTGAAAGTATGAAACGGCTGTGAGGGGAAAAAAGTGGTACTGTTCACAGGTAGGCACTTTTGGAACCGAAAGTGCCGTAAGAAAACGTGGTGGCAGCAGGAATTTGCCGTATTTAAATGCGAAGCCACGGCAAATTCCGTTACTGGGCACGTATGCGTGAACAGTAACAAAAAAGTTACAAGAAAAGATGGAAACAGAAAGGAAGAAACGCAATGTACCGCTTATGTATATTTGATTTGGATGGAACTCTTTTAAATACGATTTATGCGCTGACTTATGTGACAAATTTAACATTGGATGCATTCGGACTGCGCCATGTTACACCGGAGGAAACGAAACGGATCGTGGGAAATGGATACCGGATGCAGATGAAGCGCGCGCTGGTGCTGGCGGGGGATGAGAAGCTGGTTCATTATGAAGCGTCGCTTCCGATTTATATGGAGAATTTCTCTAAATACTGCCTGAAAGACGTAGAGCCATATGACGGTATCCGGGAACTGCTGGCGTCGTTAAAAGAGATGGGTGTACATGTGGCTGTCCTTTCGAACAAGCCGCATGAGCAGGCAATTGTGAATATTGAGACATTCTTTGGGAAAGGATATTTTGATGTGGTGCGCGGCGAGCAGGCGGGAACGCCGAAAAAACCGGCTCCAGACGGGGCGTTCGCCATCTGCCGGGAACTGGGTATAAAACAGGAAGAGTGCCTGTATCTGGGCGATACGAATACAGATATGGAAACTGGGCTGAATGCCGGAATGGACACGGTCGGCGTGCTCTGGGGCTTCCGTAACAGGGAAGAGCTGGAAGGCTGCCATCCGCAGTATATTGTGGCACATCCGTCGGAAGTGGCGGAGATTGTGAAGAAAAAGAATGAGTCACATGGAAGAATGGAGTAGTGTCTGTGTTTGTTCATAGCTGTGAAAAGAGAAACAGTTGTGAAAGAAAATGATATTTGAAATAGTAATTCGAAATGTTTATTGAAAAACATTTACTGAAATAGAAGAAGTTAAGGGTAAAAAAGAAATATGGTAAAACACAAGAATGGATTTAAATGTAAATGGATATCATGGATGCTTGCTTTTTTGCTTGTCTTTTCCTGTGTTCTTACAGCGTGTACGCCACGGCGGGGAACTGCATCGTCTGATTCATCGTCGAATCCGTTAAAAGGGGCAGATGCGTCTGGTGATACGCGCTTAAACGTTGTGACGACGCTATTTCCGTATTACGATTTTCTCCGGCAGATTGCCGGGGATTCGATCCGGCTGACGATGGTCGTTCCGGCGGGCATGGATAGCCATTCGTTCGAGCCGACGCCGGCGGACATGATCACGATCCAGAATGCAGATCTGTTAGTCTGCAACGGCGGTACGATGGAACAGTGGCTTTCGCAGGTGCTTGATTCCTTCGGGGAAGGCACCGGACCGAAGCGCGTCGTGACGATGATGGACTGCGTGGATGTAGTGCAGGAGGAGATCGTCGAGGGCATGGAAGATGGAGAGGCGCACGATCATGGACATACGCATGTTCATGCGGATGGAACAGTTCATGCAGGTGATCACGATCATGAGTCGGAAGATCATGCTCACAGTGAAGAAGAACATGAGCCAGAGGACCATGTTTACAGTGAAGAAGAACACGACACAGAAGAGCATATTCACAGCGAGGATGAGCATGATATGGAAGATGTGGCGGTTCATGATGAAGATCACGCTCAAGAGTATCTGGATGAGGACGATGGTCACGGCGTCGAGATTGAATATAACGAGCACATCTGGACATCTCCGGTCAATGCGAAAAAGCTGGCCGGCGTGCTGGCGGAGGTGCTGGCACAGGAAGATCCGGCGCACGCGGCTTCCTATGCGGAAAACTGCGCGTCCTATCAGGATAAATTGACGGAATTGGATGCAGAATTCAGAGAAGTTGTCTCCCATGCCAAGCGCCGTCTCGTCGTTTTCGGTGATAAATTTCCACTCCGGTACTTTTTCGATGAGTATGGGCTGGAATACAGGGCGGCATTTTCAGGATGCAGTACGGATACGGAGCCGAGTGCCAAGACCATCGCCTACCTGATCGATAAGGTGCGGGAGGAACAGATACCAGCCGTCTATTACCTGGAGCTTTCCAGCCCGCGCGTGGCGGAGATCATCGGGGAAGAGACGGGCGCGGAACCACTGTTGTTCCACTCCTGCCACAATGTGACGAGACGCCAGTTTGATTCGGGCGTTACCTATCTGGAATTGATGGAGCAGAACGTAAAGAACTTGAAAAAGGGATTGTCATAAAAAGAATAGATGATTATGGGAAAAAGTCTTTAGCCATGGTGAATGTTTATGACAATAGAAGAGTAGAGCAGTAGTGAAAGGAATTATAGATGGGATTACTCTTAAAATGTGAGCATGTAGGTTTTGGTTATGAAAACCAGGATGCGGTGCTGGATGTGAACCTGGAGGTAAATGAGGGCGATTACATCTGCATTGTCGGCGAAAATGGTTCGGGAAAAAGTACCCTGATGAAGGGCATTCTGGGACTTTTAAAACCGACTTCGGGCAGGATTGAATATTCGGAAGAATTAAAAAAAGCCGGTATTGGT
>NZ_FR895095.1:26373-39900 GCF_000434655.1 Clostridium sp. CAG:43
AAAAAAAGCCGGTATTGGTTACCTGCCGCAGCAGACCGACGCGCAGAAGGACTTTCCAGCGACTGTGTTTGAGGTGGTTATCTCCGGGTGCCTGGGAAAACGCGGCAGCCGCCCGTTTTATTCGATGAAAGAAAAGAAAGAGGCGCGGGCAAATCTGGATCGTCTGGGAATCCGCGATCTGGAAAAAAGCTGTTTCAGAGAGCTTTCCGGCGGTCAGAAACAGCGTGTTCTGATCGCGCGGGCGCTCTGTGCGACGGATAAGCTGCTGATTCTCGATGAGCCGATCACGGGACTCGATCCGTCGGCGATTCTGGACTTTTACCAGCTGATCCGGAAACTGAATCAGGAAGAAAAGGTTGCAATCCTGATGGTTTCCCATGATATGGCAAATATTGTGCATCAGGGAGGAAAAATTTTGCAGATGCGGCAGAAGCCGCTGTTCTGGGGTACGATGAAAGAATATGTGAAGAGTGAGATTGCTCATTCTTTCCTGGGACGGGAAGAGCTGGCAACTCTGGGACACAGATGCGGAGTGCCGATGCAGAAGGATGGAATCAGGAAGATGCAGAAGCCGGAAATGGGTTCGGAAACTGATTCTGAAACGAAACAGCATTTGAAAGACAGAAATGCGGAGAAGGAGGTGTAGAAGATGGGAATTATATCTGAAATGTTATCATACCCGTTTATGGTGCGGGCGCTGATCGGCGGTCTTTTAGTCTCTCTCTGCGCCTCTCTGCTGGGTGTCAGCCTGGTGCTCAAACGCTACTCAATGATTGGAGACGGTTTATCCCATGTTTCGTTCGGATCCCTTTCGATCGCACTGGCGGCAGGCTGGTCACCTTTAAAGGTTTCGATTCCGGTGGTCGTGCTGGCGGCATTTTTCCTGCTGCGGATCACGGAACATGGAAAAGTAAAGAGTGACGCTGCGATTGCGATGATCTCGGCCAGTGCGCTTGCAATCGGTATTATCGTAACTTCCCTGACAACCGGTATGACGACCGATGTCAGCAGCTATATGTTTGGAAGCATTCTCGCGATGAGCCGGGAAGATGTCCAGTTTGCGGCGGTGCTTTCCATGGTGGTGCTTGGATTATATCTTTTTTGCTATAACAAAGTATTTGCGGTTACCTTTGATGAGAGCTTTGCCAAGGCGACCGGCGTCAATGTGTCGCTCTATAACGTGCTGATAGCGGTTCTGACCGCGATCACGATCGTGATTGGAATGCGGATGATGGGCGCGATGCTGATCTCCAGTCTGATTATTTTCCCGGCTCTGACCTCCATGCGGGTGTTCAAGAGCTTCCGGGGGGTGGTCATCGCATCGGGGATTCTGTCGCTGATCTGTTTCTTTGGAGGAATGGTGATGTCCTACACGTACTCAACACCGGCGGGCGCGAGCGTTGTTGTGGTGGATCTGGCAGCGTTTCTGCTCTTTTCGCTGATACAGAGAGGGATAGCTGCTACTGCCCGCAAATAGGATGTTTTTTGTAAAACATACACATTCTGTATGCTCATGTTTCTGTTCACGGGTAGGCACTTTTGAAACCGAAAGTGCCGTAAGAAAACGTGGTGGCAGCAGGAATTTGCCGCGATGATTTGCCGGGGAGTGGTTGACAAATAAAATGGCTTGCGGTTATAATAATATCCGGTTGCCGGAATGGGCAGATCGCCAGCAAAAGCTTGCGGAGTTGCTGGTCGGCGATAGAAAACGAAAATCGAATAGCTTGTCTAAGCGTTAAAGAGACTATAGGGTTTGTACTGTTTCTGAGATAAACAGTAAAGTCCGTAGTCTCTTTTTTATTTGATAAGAAATGCTTTGCAGAAGAACCCCAGGTGTTTTTTTTCTGCGAAGAATGTGTCAGAAACGCTCATGAAAAGTGAAAAATAAAAAAGGAATGGAGATGGAAAAATGGATCAGACCTACATGAAAGAAAAACCAGTTGTCCCGCTGCTGCTTTCGATGGGAATCCCGGTCATCATATCGATGATCGCCGGGGCACTCTACAATATCGTGGACAGCATTTTCGTGGCAATGATCAGTGAGGACGCGATGACGGCGGTTTCGCTTGTCTATCCGATCCAGAACCTTGCGCACGCAGCCGGGGTTGGGTTTGGCGTTGGTATCAATGCGATGGTGGCGAGACGCCTTGGCGAAGGAAAAACACGGATGGCGAACCAGACAGCATCGCAGGGAGTATTTTTAAGTGCCTTACATGGAATGATTTTAACGATTTTAGGAATGGCGGTGATTCCGTATTTCCTGCGGATGTTTACGAGCGATGAGGTAACGATTTCCTATGGACTGACGTATTTTTACAATGTGTTTCTGTTTTCAACGATCGACACGATGGGAATGGCATATGAAAAGGTCTACCAGTCGGTTGGAAAGATGAAAATATCGATGGCAGCCGTCTTGATTGGATGCGGCGTCAATATCGTGCTGGACCCGATCTTTATCTTTGGATTAGGCCCCATGCCGGAACTGGGAATCTGCGGTGCGGCGTGGGCGACAGGAATCGGGCAGACGGCGTCGCTGCTGTTTTATTTGATTTTAAACCATGTGAAACCGTTAAATGTGGAGATTTCGCTGCGGGAAATGCGTCCGTCGAAGGAGATCTGCGGCGGTATGTATTCAGTCGGAGTCGCGGCAACACTCAATATGGCGCTGACATCCCTGCTTCTGACGGCGCTCAATGCGATTCTGGCACCATTTTCGCAGGTATATATTCTGGTGCTGGGTGTTTACTACAAGCTGCAGGCACTGCTTTATCAGGGAGCCAGCGGCGTGGTGCAGGGAATGCGCCCGCTGATCGGTTACAATTACGGTGCAGGTGAGCAGGAGAGGGTGAAAAAGATCTTTCGCGCGGCCTTCATGATTGTTGGCATTATCATGACAGCGGGAACCCTGCTTGGCGAGCTGATGCCGGATTTCCTGATGGGGCTGTTTACGCAGACGCCTTCGACGGTGGAGATCGGCAGAACGGCGCTCCGGCTCATCAGCCCGGGCTTTGTCATGTCAACGGTTTCCGTCATTGCTTCCGGCGCGTTTGAGGGACTTGGAATGGGACTTAAATCTCTGAAAATTTCCCTGATGCGCTATGTCGTGATTATCATTCCGATCGCATTTGTGCTCAGCCGGATCATCGGTCCTACCGGTGTCTGGCACGCGTTCTGGCTGGCAGAGCTTATCACGGCAGTGTATGCTGGGGCGAGCTGGAAGCGGACGATTACTGTGTCTTTATAGGGCGTTTTTGGTCTCAAAAAGGCTGCATATATGTGAGGCTAAAAACGTTACTGTTCACACGCGCCCAGTAACGGGATTTTGCCGATGCTTGACTTTACTAGGTATTTGTGTAAAATAATAAGTGGCTGATCGGAACTTCGGCAGATTCGGGCGATGTAAAGCTATACATTGCCGGGATGCCAGGTACCGGGCGGACAATGATTTACAGTCAGTACACATTTGTACAGAAAAGAAGGTAAGTAAAATGACAAAGATTGATATTATTTCCGGTTTCCTGGGTGCAGGAAAGACTACGTTTATTAAACAGCTTTTAAAAGAAGCAATTTCAGGCGAGAAAGTCGTTCTGATTGAAAATGAATTTGGACAGATCGGCATTGACGGCGGTTTTTTAAAAGACGCTGGCATCGAGATCCGTGAGATGAACTCCGGCTGTATCTGCTGCTCTCTGGTCGGCGATTTTGGACGTTCCCTCGAGGAAGTTCTGACCAAATATCAGCCGGATCGTGTTATCATCGAGCCGTCAGGCGTCGGCAAGCTGTCTGATGTTATGAATGCAGTAAAAAATGTAGCTTCTGAGATTGAGGTTATGTTAAACAGTGCGGTTACCGTGGTAGATGTCAACAAATGCCGTATGTATATGAAGAATTTCGGTGAGTTTTTCAACAACCAGATCGAAAATGCAGGCACGATCGTGTTAAGCCGTACCGATGTAGCGGATCCGAAGAAGGTACAGGGCGCGGTTGAGATGCTTCGCCAGCACAATGCAAAGGCAACCATCGTGACCACTCCATGCAGCGAGCTGACCGGCGCACAGCTTCTTGAGATGATCGAGCAGGAAGATGATATGGCAGAGGAGCTGATGAAAGAGGCAAGAGAGCATATGCATGAGCATCATCACCATCATGATCATGACGATGACTGCGATTGCGGCTGCCATGACCACGATCATGAGCATCACCACCATGACGATGACTGCGACTGTGGCTGCCATGATCATGATCATGAGCACCATCATCATGACCATGATGATGACTGTGGCTGTCACGATCATGACCATGAGCATCATCATCACGACCATGATGACGAGTGTGGCTGTGGCTGCCATGACCACCACCACGATCACGAAGGACACCATCATGCAGATGATGTATTTACAAGCTGGGGCTTGGAGAATGTCGGCGTGATGAAGAAAGAAGATCTGCAGAAGATTCTGGATGATCTGGCTTATGGTGATAAATACGGCGAGGTTCTTCGTGCGAAAGGCATGGTTCCGAGTGAAGAAAAGGGCGTATGGCTGCATTTTGATATGGTTCCGGAGCAGGCTGAGATCCGTGAGGGAGCACCGGATTTTACCGGAAAGGTGTGCGTGATCGGTGCCGAGCTGGACGAAGAGGGTCTGAAGGCAGCGTTCAACGCGTAAATACAAGGAGAATGAACTATGAATGAAGATAAGATGCCGTTGTTTCTCATCAATGGTTTTCTGGAAGCTGGAAAAACCCAGTTTATTAAATTTACAATGCAGCAGGATTATTTCCAGACCGAAGGAAAAACACTTCTGATTGTCTGCGAAGAGGGCGAGGAAGAGTATGATGAGGAGCTTTTAAAGCAGACTCATACAGCGGTTGTCTATATAGAGGAAGCGGAAAAGCTGACGCCGGAATACCTACAGGATCTGGAGCTTCTTTACAATCCGGAGCGAGTTCTGATGGAGTGGAACGGTATGTGGAATCTGGATGCCCTGAAACTTCCGAACGATTGGGATCTGTATCAGCAGATTACGATCATCGATGGTTCCACATTTGATTTATACCTGCAGAACATGAAACCATTGATTGGTGCCATGGTCCGCAACACGGAAATGATTATCATGAACCGTTGCGACGAGATCGAGGATCTGGATGTATACCGCCGTACTTTAAAGGGCATGAACCCGCAGGTTCAGATCGTATTTGAGGACGCAGAGGGCGAAATTGAGGAAGTGACCGAAGCGGATCTTCCATTTGATGTCAATGCCGAAGTGATCGAGATTCCGCCGGAGGCATATGGTATCTGGTATATTGATGCGATGGATAAACCGGATCGTTACCGTGGAAAGACCGTTGAATTTACCGGCATGGTACTGAAAACCCCGGATTTCCCGAAGAACAACTTTGTTCCTGGACGTATGGCGATGACCTGCTGCGAGGCAGATATGACGTTCTTAGGTTTCATGTGCAAGGCAAAAAATGCCCGTCTGCTTGAGACGAAAGACTGGGTCAAAGTACGTGCCCGCGTAGAATATGAGTATATGCCGGAGTATGAGGGCGAAGGTCCGATGCTTTATGCAGATTACGTGGAAAAGGCAGAGCCGATTGAGGAGATTGTGCAGTTCTAAGATTTGCAACGGAAAGCTGTGCTTGAAAGAAAAGGTGTGCCCCGGAGTGTGGAAGACTCCGGGGTTTTTAAAAAAGAAAGAGAAATCGAACAAATGCTCGATTTCTCTTTCTTTTATTTAAAATTGGATTACAGCTTTATCTTACTCCGTCATCTTCGGCACCGGAGTAGGTCTTGACCGGTCAAATACCGCGTTGACATCAAACAGGTCACTCAAATGATCGCCGCCGACTCCACTTTCCGGAAGGTCGTAATACATCCGGTAGCCGTCGAGGTTCCGGCGCCCCTGTCGCATATAATCGTCGCCGATCTGGACGAAATACTGGGAGGAATCTACGTTACAGAAGTAACGGAATCCCTTGTTGTACAGGTACTGGAAGCGCTCGCTGCTTGTATCATACGGATGCCAGTCCCCAATATCGCTTCCAAACGGGAAGAGGATGATATCACACGGACCGGTCAGCGTTTCGACTTCATTTGCCCATTTATCGGTATCTTCACGGAATTTATCCATTGGGATCGTACCCATGTTGCGGTGTCCCCAGCTGTGGGAGGCAATTTCAAAACCGTCGTCGCGCAGGCACTGGACGACTTTTGCTGCGTTGGCGCGTTCTTCCTCAAAGTTGAAATCCGGGTGTTCCGCTTTGTACTCGTCAGTATTGTAGGCGGAATCGGTGCGGTAGCCCAGGATGCCATTGTAACCGGTAAAAGCAATGCACGCTTTTGCGCCGCGGTAGGAGAAATCCGGGTGCTCTTTGATGAAATCATCCAGTAACGGCACCAGATCATAGGAACCGACGGAAACAGAACCGTCGTCCATCTTCATCTCGTTCGTTGGCTTGCCATCCTCGCCGATAATCATACGGGAGGCAAATCCGTCGCCATCCATGTATTCGTAGTAGCAGACATCATCCTGTGACATGACGAACGGCTTCTTACCTTCCGGAAGCATGATATCGCCCTCCTGGAAATGCCTGGAACCGTCCTCTGCGGTCACCTCATATGCTACATCGTGCAGACGTACCAGAACGAAACCGCGCTCATACATCGACTGGAGAATCTTCATAAATTCATCCTTGGTCGTCATGACCTGATTATAACCCTTTTCGCGGCTGTCGCCGTCAAATGCTTTCGAGGTATCCATAATCAGTGTATGGAAGAATACATGCGTTACCTTGCGCGGATCAGCGCGCACCAGTGTTTCTTTGGTGGCGTTGTATTCGTCAATCGCTGCCGTCACGGACTCGTCAGATGCGTATGTACTGCTGGACAGGAGATTGATTGCCCCGTCATAGTCATAACCGTCTGCCAGAAGCTTTGCCTGAGCGATGACACCCTCGAGGCTGTCATCAGCAGGTGCAGATGCATTATCAAGGGAAATTACTCCATTTTCAGAATCCGTTTCGGTTGACGCTGGAACCGAAGATACATGTTCTGCCGGAGAGCGGCGCACCCAGAGGAACGCGGCAATTCCAAGCAGTACAATCAGAATGCCGATTAAAATTAAATACGGAAGTTTGGAGGAACCGCCGTGCCGTCGCCTGGAACGTCCGCCACGTGCAGAAAATCCAACGCTTCCAAGGGAGGAATTTCTTCTCATCATAGTTTTCACCTTTTGTTTATTCATATTTATCTGTCGTTTTTTGCGTCAGATAGTAATAACAGGCCGAGAAAGTTTGCCACCGACTCGACACAGCAAGATAGAGAGCGGAAAACGTTTTTATAAGCCTGTCTGTGTTCTTATAGTATACCATAAAAAGGAAAGGTGGTCTATGACAGTTTCTTACAATTCTCTTTGGCATAGGGACGGGCGGATATGCCATATCTTGAGAAGAGAGTATGTGCAGACGGAGGAAGATATGAATGAAAAATGTATCATGCAGGGAGAGGCGTGGTATTTGAAATGGAAGCGTGTGGAAAAATGGAGTTGGTTTGTGAAAAAGGAGCTGTTTCGGGAAAAAGAATGTATGTGTTGGAACGAAGATGGCAGAGACAGGAGAAGAGAGTATTTAAACAAAAATGCTTGGAGAGGGCTGGCAGCGATTGGTGTAGCGGTTGTGCTTACGATGGGAGAATGTGTGTCAGGCATACAGCTTGGAATTGGTAAATTGGGGGGAAATGGTATGCTCACATCTTACGCGGAGGAACTGTGGATTCCCGTTTCAGTAACCGCAGAGACAGCGCAGGCAGCAGAAAATGCCGCTGAGCTTCCCGTCCAGTCACCGGAGGCGATCCTTATGGAGGCCTCCACCGGAACTATTTTGTACGAAAAAAATGCGGACGAGGCGCGAAATCCAGCCAGCGTGACGAAGATTATGACGCTGCTTCTGATTTTTGATGCGTTACATTCGGGAAAAATTCATTTGCAAGATGAGGTCACGACCAGCGCGCATGCGAAATCTATGGGGGGATCCCAGGTGTTTTTGGAAGAAGGGGAGGTACAGACGGTCGAAACGCTGATCAAGTGCATCGTCATTGCATCGGGAAATGATGCCAGTGTGGCAATGGCAGAGTATATCGGCGGCAGTGAGGAGGCATTTGTTGCGACGATGAACGAGCGGGCGAAAGGGCTTGGAATGGAGACAGCAAAGTTTGAGGATTGCTGTGGTCTGACGGCGTCTACGACGCACGCGATGTCGGCGCGCGACATTGCCCTCATGTCGCGGGAATTGATCACGAAGTATCCGGAAATTTTTCAGTATTCAACGATCTGGATGGAAAATATAACGCACCGAACCAAGCAGGGAGAGAAGGAATTTGGACTTTCCAATACGAATAAGCTGCTGAAAATGGCGACAAATTTTGAGGTGACGGGACTGAAAACAGGTTCTACATCGCTGGCAAAATATTGTCTGTCCGCAACCGGGCGGAAAGATGGCGTTGATCTGATTGCCGTCATTCTGGCAGCACCGGATTATAAGGCGCGGTTTGCGGATGCGGTCACATTATTAAATTATGGGTTTGCAAATTGTCATCTTTACAAAGATGAAAATCCGGGAGCTGTGCCGGAAACGACGGTGGCAGGCGGCATCCAGGAACAGGTTGCAGGGCGTCTGCGGGGAACCTTTTCTTACCTTTCGATGGGAGGAGAGAATCTGGATGGAATCGAAAAAGAGTGGATGATGGAAGAATCCCGCAAAGCGCCGGTTCGGGAAGGTGATGTGATCGGACATCTGGTCTACCGGCTGGATGGACGGAAATTGGGAAGTGTGGAGATAGAAGCGGCAGAAACGGTGGAGAAAGCGGGACTCTGGGACTATTTTAAGAAGGTAATGGGAGTGTTTGCGGCATAAAAATAAAGAGCTGTCATGTTTGAATAGTGATACACGACAGCTTTTTTCATGGCTAGTTATTCATTCTGCAATCCAGCCGCTTTTTCAGAATACGTGGTCGTTACCAGTTTTTCATAAGGAATCCGCTCCTTGAGTTCACCTGCTTCTTCCAGAATATTTTCCAGAAGCTCAAAGCTGTCCCTGTGGAAAATGGTATCATTTTTCCAGGTGTCCTGCGCTTTGTAGCGTTCAACGATGCGGGCGATTGCCGCGCGGTCTGTTTCCGGAAACTGAGGTTGGATTGTCTCGGCGATTTCATCCGCACTGTGGGAGTTGACGTAAGCTAAGCCCTTCTGGATGGCATTCGTGAACGACTGGATAATTTCCGGATGCCTATTTAGATAGCTCTGCTTTGCACAGTAGGCGGTGTAGGGGACATAACCGGAATCGACGCCGAGCGAGGCGACAACGGTACCATTTCCTTCGGTTTCAAGGGTGGTGGCGAAGGGCTCGAACTCGACCGTGTAATCCGCATCATTACTTGTAAACGCCGCCGCTGTCAGCCCGAAATTGATACTCTGATCGATTGTCAGGTCATTTTTTGGATCGATGCCATTTTTCTTTAAAATATACTCAAAGACCATTTCCGGCATTCCACCCGCGCGCCCGCCAAGCACCTTTTTGCCTTTCAGATCCTGCCAGGAAAAGTCTGGTTCGGCACTTCGTCCAACGAGAAAGTTTCCGGCACGCTGGGTCAGCTGGGCAAAATTGACAGCATAATCGGCGGAACCTTCCTGGTAGACATAGATACTTGCCTCTGAGCCCATGAATCCGATATCGGCATCCCCGGAGATGAGCGCGGTCATAACTTTGTCGGCACCGGCACCGTTTACGAGTGTCAGAGAGATGCCTTCATCCTTAAAATAGCCCAGCTCGATCGCGGCGTACTGTGGCGCATAAAAAATCGAGTGGGCTACCTCATTGAGTGTGACCGGTTCAAGCGCCCCGTCCGCCTCCTTCGCCTGTCCACACCCGGTCAGGGTGGTAAGCAGAGTGAGCACAGCCAGGGCAGCTGCAAATTTAGTTCGTTTCATGGTTGCCTCCTGCAGTTCGTTCATACTATTAAGATATGGGGAATGCAGGAAGGTGTGAGCGGTCTGCTGATTTTTCTTTCTGTCTCCAGAGAAGTCCAATACAAAGCCCGACAAGCGACGGCAGAATCCATCCGAGGTTCAAATCAAACAGCGGAAGCGTATGTCTGGCAAATGCGATGACGGGTTCCAGATGTAGGGCAGACTGCATTTCGTCCGGCAGAGCGGCTAAAAAGTCAAAGATGGAAGCTGCCCAGGAACAAATGGTAACGCAGATATAGACTTTTTTGCTATGCTGGAATGCATTTCCAACCAGCGCGAGGAGAATCAGCGTGATGGCTGGCGGGTAAATCAGCATCAAAACAGGAACCGAGTAAGTGATGATAGCGGACAGTCCTATATTTGACACAATGAGTGAAAAAAGGGTAAAAACGACCGCCCATGCACGGTAGGAAAGGGCATGGGGAAACAGTTTCACAAAGGTTTCCGCACAGCTCGTTACAAGCCCGATGGAGGTCTTGAGGCAGGCGAACGTGATCGCGATGGCGAGGATCCAGGTGCCCATCCGTCCAAGGTAGTAGTCTGCAATCTGGGAGAGGGCGATGCCGCCGTTTTCTGAAAGTTCGAATTGTCCCAGTGACTGTACTCCAATCAGGATGGTAAGCACATAGATAAATGCCATCAGAAGTCCAGCCAGCATACCGGAATGCAGAACCTCTTTTGCAATGGTTGAATCTTCCCGCACGCCCATCTGGCGAATAACCGAAATGACCACGATCCCGAATGCGAGTCCGGCAATCGCATCCATGGTTTCATAGCCCTGGGAGAGCGCGGAAAAGAAAGCTCCATTCTGATAAGAGGCATCGGGAACTGCCGCTGAAACCTCGATACTCGGATGAAGCAGGGCAGTCACAATCAGAACGCCTAGAAACAGAAGAAACAGCGGATTGATGATTTTTCCGATCCAGAGCGTGATGCTGCCTGGACGAATGGAAAATACAAACACCAGCGCAAAGAAGATCAGCGAAAACAAAAGCAGCATAGTCTGTTCGGAAAGCTGTGTTCCTAAAAGGGGTCTGACTCCGGCGGTAAAGGAGGTCGTAGCGCACCGCGGAATAGCGAAAAACGGTCCGATTGTCAGGTAGAGCAGACAGGTAAAGAAATAGCTATATCTGTGTCCGACGCGGCGGGACAGATCCTGAAGTCCCTCCGAATGCGTGCTTCCGATCGCGGCAACACCCAGGATCGGAATGCCGACGGCAGTCAGAATAAATCCAATCGCTGCCGGGAGAAACTGGCGTCCGGCAAGCTGACCGAGATGTACCGGAAAAATCAGATTTCCGGCGCCGAAGAACATACCGAATAATGTTCCGGCAACTAAAAGCCGTTGCTTATGGGAAAGACAGGTCTGTGTCATAGATCTTCACTCCTTTTACATGAGAATTGAAAACTTTTTTGTAATCATCATTATAAAGCCTTCCTTGTGGTTTGTGAAAATCTAGTTTATAATAGAAATATGACAAAATGTAATATTCTAAAAGGAGGTGCGGCATGGATGCCAAAAAACTGGAAATATTGATGACGGCGGTAGATCTTGGAAGTTTTTCGAAAGCATCCGAGGTAGTTGGCTACACGCAGTCGGGGCTGACCCATCTGGTGGACAGCCTGGAGCGGGAGATTGGATTTCCGTTGATTCGCCGCAGTTACAGCGGCATCGCGCTGACGGAGGCGGGAGAAAACCTGTTGCCGGATATCCGCCAGTTTTTGCAGGCAAATGCCACCCTGGAAAATAAGATTCAGGCGGTGCGGGAACAGCAGGAGGAGTCGATCCGTGTGGCGGCATATGCGAGCATCGCGATGTACTGGATGCCGGAGATTTTATACCGGTTCCGCCGCCTCTGCCCGAAGGTGGACGTTGATCTCCGCATGGTCGATCATGCGCTGGAACCATTTGAATTATTACAGAGCGGAAAGACGGATGTCATTTTTGCAAGCAGACAGAAAGAACCGAAATGCGAGTGGATTCCGCTGTATCATGAACTTTTGTATGCGATTCTGCCAAAGCAGTATCCCTTAAATGGGCGCAAAGAATTTCCGCTGCGTGAATTTGAAGGAAAAGATTTCCTGATGCCTTATGGGCGGTTTGACATCGATGTACACGCCGCATTTGCAAAAGAGGGAGTTAGGGCAAAGGAGCAGTCCGTCTATGTGGATGACGAGACGGTGATCCGCATGGTGGGAAAAGGACTGGGCATTTCAATGATGTCTGAACTGATGATCCGCGGAAATACGGAAGATGTCTACTGCGTTCCGGTTTCCCCGACCTGCATCCGGGAAATAGGAATGGGTATGAAGCCGGGGACGGAGGAGAATGGGAGCATTGCAAAGCTGAGAGAATGTGTGATGCAGTTTGTGAGCACGTTAAACAAAGGCGGAAACGTCTCTTTGAAATAACCGGAATCACAGACCAAACAGTCCCAGCCTTGCCATTTTCCCAGTATAGAGTATATAATTAAATACAGATAAATATATGGAAGGAATACACCGTGAACATAAATAAAAACCTTTTTGACGCTCTCCCAATCGGCTTTTTCAACTGCCTGGCAAGCGGCAGCAGCAACCGCATTTATTCGGACTGTCTTCTGCTCATTTATCATGAGTATGACCGGGAGATCACCTACCGCATTGCCCGCAGCCGCATCCGGGATGCGCTTGCCATCTATCTTCTGGAAAATCACATTGATTATTTGGACGATGAGATGACAACCGACCGGAATTACAACCAGCTTGCCAATTCCGTGATCCGCAAATTCTGCTCGAAAGAGGTCGGATGGCTGGAGGAGGACACGGACGATGCGACGTATGAGAAGCATATCATGATGACGGAGCAGGGCGTCTTTCTGGCAGAATTTCTCCAGAAGATGATGAAGCCGGAGTGGGAAGAATTTTCAAGTTATATTTTCAATATTTATAATATTTTGCAGAATCCCGACCAGTGGGAACCGGATATCTATGTCAATGCGCTGCGCTCGGTCTACCGCAACGCGAAACAGCTCTCCGGTGCGCTCAAGCGCCTGGCGACCTTTATCAAAAAAATCATCGAGCGGATGGTGCGCGAGGAAAGCCTGGAAAGTCTGACCGAGAATGTCCTCGAATACTGTGAGGGCGATTTTATCCGCGAGTACGCGCGTCTGACGAAACAGCAGAATATTCATATGTACCGTTCCTTTATCCGGTCAAAGCTGGAAGCGATGCAGAACCGGCAGGAGCTGTTTGAGGGCCTGGTGGCGGGATGCGCGAAGGAAGAAGAACTGGAACACATTGAGGCGGAGAATAAGGTGCTGGATATGCTCCAGACGATTCTGCAGTTTTTCTCAGTCGATTACGACCAGATCATGCGGGATATCAAGCATAAAATTAATATCTATTTACAGATTGCGATTGGACGGGCGAGATTTCTTCAAAACCGGGACAGCGATGTGCGCGGGCATGTCGAGCAGACGATCCGCGTGATTGCGGCGGAGATGAACACACTCGGTTGGAAGGA
>NZ_FR895095.1:39931-55816 GCF_000434655.1 Clostridium sp. CAG:43
GCCGGAGTCGATGAACGGGTTGTTTTTGCTGGAAAATAATGAGTTTATCGATACCGACTCGATCCGCTATCCGCGACGGGAGCAGATGATCCGCGAGGCAACCTATGCGGAGCTGGAAGAAATGACACAGGAGGACATCGATCGTGCGAGGGAGGCACAGGAGAGGGAGGCAGAGAACCCGTATTCGAAGGATAAGATGAAGAATTATCTGGAGGCGCTTTTAGGAGATCGGACGGAGATATCCAGCGAGGAGGTTCCGATGAAGAGCAAGCGGGATCTTTTAAGCGCGCTCTCGGCGGTTGCATATGGTTCGGAAAATGGGTATGAGATACAGGCGGAGGATGGTTATCTGGAAACGCAGCAGATGCTTCTGCGGCGCTTTAAAATCGAACGCCGGAAGGAGAAATAAAACATGGGATTTGAAGAAATATGGAATGAATATACATCCTCTGAGAAGGACATGTTCCAGAAAAGTGTCAGGCGTCTTCTGAAGCAGACCTTTATCGTGCGCGACCGTGACGAGGACAGCAAAAAAGCGTACTATTTTGTCTCCAAGCGTTCGGAACCATTTTCAGCGTACCTGGGATATATCGGATACGATATTGTAATTGACCGGGAAAATGGCGTGATTATGCTGCAGAACTGCCGGGATCTCGGCGAGAATGGAAAACTGCAGATCAACCATGTGACACTCAAAAAGATGGAGAGTGTGGTTTTATGCTGCCTCTGGACTCTCTATGCGGACCGGGTGCGTTCTGGAAATCTTTCGAAAAATATTGAGATTTCGGTGACCGATCTGCGCTACGAGATGGAAAAATACGGCATTCGGGATCAGATTGACAAGAGCAGTTTTGCATCGATTCTGACGCTGTTTACCAAATATCAGCTTCTGCAGGTGATTGGAAAGCTCGGCGAGGAGGACTGCCGGATCTGTCTTTATCCGTCGATGCAGTTTGTGCTGGAACCACAGGAGTTTGGCAAATTTGTGGAAAATGTCAACCGGCGGATGCAGGAAAAGTGGAGCCGTGAGGACGAATGGGAAACGGAGCTGACAAAAGAGGAGGAAGACGGCGATGAAGAATCAGACGATCATGAATAGGAAATCGGCGAAAAAACTTTTGATGGTCCAGTGGTCGCGTTTCCAGAATGTCTGTATCGAGCTGGAAGGTTCGACCCTGGTGACCGGTGTCAACGGAAGCGGAAAATCGACGGTGCTTGATGCGATGACCTATCTCCTGACGGGCAACACGCAGTTTAACAAGGCGGCGAAGGACCGAGACCGGACGGTGCTTGGCTATGTGCGCGGCGACACGCGCAGTAATGGCGAGGCGCGTTATTTGAGAAATGGCAGCGTTGTCAGCTATATTGCGATGGAATTTTCCGATCCGACGCTGGGAGTGCCGCTCACGGTCGGAGTATGCATTGAGTCTCCAAGTGAGTCTGGCAAGCCGGTCAGCAGCTGGTTTATCTGTCCAGGGGCAGCGATTGACGATATCGATTTTACACGGATTGAGGGAAATGCACTCCGCATCACGCCGAAAAATGAGCTGACAGTGAATGGCGAGGCGATGAAGCTTTCCTCTTTTATGGGACGGGACCGCGGCACGGAGGCGGTACTCCGGGCGCTGGGACTCCGCGTGGACGCAGCCAAATACCGGACAAAGCTTCTGAAAATGATGGCATTTAACCCGGAAAATAATATCGACCAGTTTATTCAGGACTGTGTCCTGGAACCGGGAAAAGTCCAGTCGCTGGAGGAACTGCGCGAGCAGAAGCGCCAGTTTGAGCGCCTGCGGGAACTCTATGAGAGTCTCAGACAGGGCAAAATCCAGCTCGAAGAGGTGCTTCGCCAGAGTGACGAATACGAGAAGAAAAAGCGGGGACTCCGCATCCGGGAGCTGATGCTTTCGTACCAGGCGCTCCGGGAGAAGGAAGAGGAAGAAAAGCAGACGAAAAACCGTTATCAGGCTTTAAAAGACCAGTACGGGCGCCTGACCGAGCGGGCGGGAGAGCTCATCCGGCAGCAGGAAGCCGCGCAGGAACGCTTGCGAATTGCAGAAAATAACGATATGGTCAAGGGAATGCAGGAAAGCCTGGATTCCCTGAAACGCCAGATCGAGGAAGCGGATCGTGAGAAAAAGAACTGGGAGGACAAGCTGGCGCAGATTTTGAAATTGAAGAAGAAGATAAGCGCGCTTATCAAGCTTCTGGAAGCAGATCTTCCGTCCTTATCCTCGGAAAACACCTATCTGGAGACACTGGAACAGGCGGATGGGGAGACGGCGAAGAAGCGGGAGGCGTTTGACGCATTCCGCGAGAAGGTGCACCGTCAGGACGGCATCTATGAGGAAAATAAGATCCACCTGCAGGATCAGTGTAAAGAGCGCGAAAAAGAGATAGGGGCGCTGCAGGAGAAGATCCGCCGTCTGGAATCGAATATCCTTGTGTTCCCGGCGGAGGTGGAAAATGCCCGGAATAAGATTCAGAGAGGGTTAGAAAAACAGGGTATCCAGACCGAGGTCCACATTTTTGCCGAATTGGTCCAGGAGGTGACCGCTCCGGAGTGGAGAAAGGCGGTTGAGACATTTCTGGGAAGAAAGCGTTTCTATATCATCGTGGACGGCGCGCACTGCCATAAGGCGATGCAGATTTTACAGAAAGAGCGGATCTATGATGGAAATGTCGTGATCACGGATAAGCTTCCGGAAACAGAGGCGGTGGAAGGTTCCGCGGCGGAGATTCTGCGGATCCCGAACGTCTATGCGAGACGTTACGCAAATTATCTGTTAAACGGCATTCATCTCTGTGAAAATCTGGAAGAGCTGCATGAATACCCGAAGGGCGGACTCATGCGGGATGGCATGCTGGCGAAGAGCTATGCGGTTGCGATGATGGATATGAGACGGACCGAGCTGTGTCTCGGCGCAGACGCGATCCGCTGCCAGCTGGAACAGTCCAGAAAAGAACTGGAAGAATTACAGGTGGTTCAGCGGGCCGATAAAGAGGCACTTTTACAGGTTATCAAATACCGTGATGCGATCAAGGAGATCGACTGGGACGGCGGACACTACGATTTCGGCGCGGCATATGGGCTGAAGGACTGCGGAAAGCGCAGGGACAGCCTGGTAAAGGACCGCGAGGAGATCGAGGCAAATCCGGACTTTACCGCAGTCCTGAAAGAACTGGAGACGGCGGGACGGCTGGCACGCGAGGCAAATGAGAGTGTGAACCAGAACCAGAGTGAGCTCGGCGGCTGTAAGAATGATTTAAAGGGCTGCGAAGGAACACTGGGCCGTATCAGCACGGAGATCTATTTATGCCAGAAGGCATATGAGGAAAAATGCCTTGTCAACATGGAACTCAAAGAGGCGATGCTGGAGGAATATAACCGCGAAAGCGAGAAGCGCGGCACGATCCGCGTGACGACACAGCTTTCCATCGACAAGAGCAAAAATATGCTGGCAGAGCGGGAGCGCCAGCTGGAGGACGCACAGCTGGCGTATTGCCGCCTGGCGGGAATTGACGTCGGAAAGCGCGGCATCGGTTACATCCCGTGGTACCGGGAAGAATACCGGAACCTGGCGCATGTCAAGGTGGAGGAAGCCCAGCAGAAGCTGCAGGAGCAGGCAGGACGGCTGGAGAGCGCGTTTATGAACGATTTCGTGGCGGAGATTGACGAGAATGTCCGCGAGGCAAAACGTGAGATGGACGCGATCAACCGCGAACTGCGCCATATGCCGTTTGGCAACGATACCTACAAGTTTGTGATGAAAGAAAAGCCAGACCGCGCTCTCTTCTTCCGCATCTGCAGGCGTCTGGAAAAATATATGAGTTCCCCGCAGGTCTATATGAATTCGGCGCGCGACGACGAGGAGATGGAGAATGATATTCAGGAGTTTATGAGTATCATTCTGGCGGAAGAAGATGAGTGGGAATACACGGATTACAGGAGATATTTCTCTTACGATATGGAGATCAGCAGCCGTCAGGGACAGACCGAGATCACGGCAGAGTTATCAAAAAAACAGGGTTCCGCCAGCAACGGCGAGAAGCAGACCCCATATTTCATCATTCTGGCGGCGAGTCTTTTGCAGTGCTACCCGGCAAACACCTGCTGCGCCCGTCTGGCATTCATCGACGAGGCATTCTCGGCATTGTCGAGAGAGCGGATCGAGCAGATGGTCCATTATTTCGAAGAAAATCACTTCCAGGTATTCTATGCAGCCCCGCCGGAGAAGATCAACAGTATCGGTCAGTTCATCGATTCAACCGTCAGCCTGATCGTGACAGGACGGTATACGAATGCGGTAGAAGGATTGGTGAAGCAGGCATAGGAAACGAGGAGAAAAAATGGCGGATCGGAAAGAGTGGAAAGAACAGCTTTTAAGTAAATTGCTGGATCAATACGAAAAAAGCGTCACCTACGCCGGTGAAAACAAGGTAAAACAAGTGTTTTCGGTCAAACCATCCGATATTTTCAAGGGCTACAACAAAGATTTTCTCCCGCCGGAACAGCTTTTCCAGGAAAAAGAATTTGAACGACTGATCCGTCAGATGGAATCGGAGGGACTTATTCATGTAGTTCCTCCGAATACGGGTATTCTCCGTCAGATCTATGCTGTCCCGGAACGCTGGGAAGATTACTATGCCTGCCTGAACCGGACAGAAAAGAATATTCTAAAAAAACGGCTGGAAGAGGTTTATCATCGCTTCTGCCAATGCGATTTATTGGAGTCATATGGAAAAGAAAAGCTTCAGACAATGAAAAACAGCCGTGCGAGAAAGCTGGATGAAAAGAAGGTAGAAAAAGAGATAACCGAGGCAGAAGCTATCTGGAATCTGGTGCAATTTTTAAAAGAAAATCAGGAAAAGCAGAGAACTACGCTGGAGCGGGAAATGTCAGAGGCAGTTCTGCATGACAGTAAACAGTGGGAAAAGATATACCGGAAAAAGGTGTGTGGAATTTTGGAGCACACGGGGCGGTATGATGAACCGCTTGCGGAGCTGGAAGAAGAACGGGAGCGGCAGACGGCGCTTCTGGAGGAATTTTACATTTATTCCAATCCGGCGTATATCTATCTGAAAGGGGATGCGCGGATCTGCCTTGAAGACGGACGTGAACTTCGGATTTATCACGATCTGCCGATGTCGATCCCGTTTGAGACATTCCAGAAGGCAAAAAGCATCCAGATCCGGGATGCGGCGCTGATGACGGTGGAAAATCTGACCTCGTTTCACCGGCTGGAGCGGGAACATATATTTTATCTGTTTCTGAGCGGCTACCATACCCGCACGAAACAGGCGCTATTGCAGCGGATCGCCAGAGAAAATCCGGGACTTTCCTGGCATCATTTTGGCGATCTCGATCCAGACGGTCTGGCGATCGCGGGGCATCTGATCCGAAAGACGGGACTGCCGTTTCAGCTATGCGCGATGGGTGTGCAGGAATTGCAGCGGTTTCAGACATATGCGAAGCCATTGGAAGCACCCGATCGGGCGAAGGCGGAAGCGATGATAAAACAGGGCAGCAGCTATGCGGGAATATTGCGGTATATGTTGGAGCACAACTGTAAATTGGAGCAGGAGATTATAAGCTGGCAGGAGACGAGGTTGGAGAGCTTTCTGTAAAAAGAATCTTTTCGGTTCAATCCGGATTTTTATATATGATATGATAAAGACAAAGTGAAAGGAATGCAGCGTCTATGGAAAAACAGGAAAAAGCCTACAAAGGCGTCATCGAATATTTCAAGAACCGCATCATGGCGGGCGAGCTGCGTCCGGGGGAGAAGCTTCCTCCGGAGCGGGAGATTGCGCAGATGCTGGAAGTCAGCCGCAATTCCGTTCGGGAAGCGCTGCGGATCATGGATATGACGGGAGTGATTTCCTCCCAGCAGGGATCGGGGAATTACATCACTTGTGAATTTCAGAAAAGCATTGCGGAGACGATGGGGATGATGTTTGCTATGTCCCAGATTAATTATCAGCAGATCAGCCAGATCCGCTATGCGCTGGAACAGCAGGCGTTTGCCCTGGCGATTGAACAGGCGTCGGAGAGCCAGATGGAGACGCTGGAAGAACTGGTAAAACGTCTTGACCGGAGCATGGACGAGCAGGAAAACGCCCGGATTGATAAACAGATCCATTTTACACTGGCACAGGCGTCGGGAAATGTGCTGCTGCTCAATATTTTAGAGGCGTGTTCCGGCGTGATCGATACCTTCATCCGGAATATGCGCGCGGAAATTCTGCGGACAAAAGAGGCGAAAGAAGCACTGAATCTCTGCCACCGGCAGATTGCGGAAGCGCTGCGGAACAAAGATAATGCAGCGGGGAAGGATGCACTGGACCGGCATTTCCGGATGATAGATGAAATTTTGGAAAAAAATGAAAAAACACATTCTATGTGAAAAGATAAACAATCGTTGACAACCAGAACGCAGCCCACTATACTAACGAATAAAGAAAATTGGTTCTACCAAAATTCTTTTTCTTTTCAATAAATTGGTAGAACCAATATGCGGATTAAAAATTCTTTACATCCATCATTTAAAGATTTTTACAAAGCATCCATATGAAGGAGGAAACAGAATGAAGATTCTTGTCTGTATCAAACAGGTACCGGAAAGCAATAAAGTAGAAGTCGATCCGGTTACCGGCGTGCTGAAACGAGACGGCGCGGCTTCGAAGATGAACCCATACGATCTGTACGCGCTGGAGACGGCGTTCCGGATCCGGGAAGAAGTGGGCGGAAGTGTTCACGTCATTTCCATGGGACCGCCGCAGGCGCAGCAGGTGATCCGCGAGGCATTTGCGATGGGTGCGGACGGCGGAACGCTTTTATCGGATCGCAAATTTGGTGGTGCGGATGTACTGGCGACCAGCTATACACTTGCGCAGGGCATCAAGAGCTGCGGTGATTTTGACCTGATCCTCTGCGGCAAACAGACAACGGACGGCGACACCGCGCAGGTTGGTCCGGAGATCTCCGAGTGGCTGAATATCCCGAGCGTGGCAGATGTTGTCAAGATCAATCAGATTGATGAGGACGGCATCACCGTCAGCATGGATCTGCCGGAAGAGGTCGAGGTGGCGAAAGTGCAGTTCCCGTGTCTCTTAGCCGTTGACAAGGACATTTTCCAGCCAAGACTTCCTTCGTATGTCCGGAAAATGAACACGAAAGACCGTGAAATCCGGATTCTTTCCCTGGCGGATATGGACGATAAAGACGCGATGCACTATGGACTCAATGGTTCCCCGACGCAGGTTCAGCGCATTTTCCCACCAGCTGTCAATGACAAAAAGGAAATGTGGGACGGAAGCGGCGAAGAGCTGGCGGACCGGCTGTATCAGAAGATCGTGGATATGAAATTCGTGTAGGAGGTGGAATCATGGCTGAGTTAATCATACATCAGGACAAAATCCCGGATAATCAGGAACTTATCAAGCTCTGTCCGTTCGGGGCGATGGAAGAAAAAGACGGAAAGGTGACGATCAGCGCCGCCTGTAAAATGTGCCGTCTCTGCGTGAGAAAAGGTCCGAAGGGCGCGGTTGAATATGTAGAAGACGCGGTAAAACCAAGCGTCGATAAGAGTGCATGGAAGGGCATTGCCGTTTACGTAGATCACGTGGATGGAAAGGTGCATCCGGTTACATTGGAACTTCTTGGAAAAGCGAGAGAACTTTCCAAGGTAACGGGACATCCGGTTTACGCCCTGTTTATGGGAAATGGAATCGAAGCGGCTGCACACGAACTGCTTCATTATAATGTAGATAAAGTATTCGTCTATGATGTACCGGAACTGGCACGTTTCCAGATCGAGCCGTACACGGCTGTTTTTGAAAACTTTATCCAGACAGTAAAACCATCGTCTATTCTCGTCGGTGCGACCACGGTCGGCAGACAGCTGGCGCCGCGTGTGGCTGCCCGTATGAAGACAGGTCTGACCGCGGATTGTACGATCCTGGAAATGGATGAAAATACTGATTTATCCCAGATCCGACCGGCTTTTGGCGGCAATATCATGGCACACATCAAGACCCCGAACCACCGTCCGCAGATGGCAACCGTGCGCTATAAGATCATGAACGCACCGGAGCGTGCCGAGAAAGAGAGCGGTGAGATTGTGGTCTGTACAATTGAGAAGGAAAAACTGCTTTCCCACGTGAGGGTTCTGGATATCGTAGAAAAGCCGAAGGAAACCTTTATCGAAAATGCTGACGTCCTGGTGGTAGCCGGACGAGGCGTGAAGAAGCCGGAAGATTTGAAAATGCTGGAAAAACTGGCAGATCTGCTGGGAGGTCAGCTTGCCTGCACCCGTCCGATGGTGGAAGCCGGATGGCTGGATGCCAAGTGCCAGATCGGTCTGAGTGGCCGTACGGTCCGCCCAAAACTCATCATCACCTGCGGCGTGTCCGGTGCGGTCCAGTTTACTGCCGGCATGAATCACGCGGAGACGATCGTCGCGATCAATAAAGATCCGAAAGCGCCGATTTTCAAGACGGCACATTACTGCCTGACTGGTGATCTCTATGAGATTCTCCCGAGACTGATTGAGAAGATTGAGATGGGAAGATAAAGATTCACAGGAAGGAGAGCAGGATATCATGGGAAATTACAAGAAAATAGATAAAGATGATATTTTATATATAAAAAACACAATTCAGGATGACGAGCGTGTCCTCGTAGGTGAAAATATCAACGAAGAGTACAGCCACGATGAGCTGAGCGGCACCAGCAGTTATCCGGATGTGGTGGTAAAGGCAAAATCAGCCGAAGAGATCGCGGCGATCATGAAATATGCATACGAAAATACGATTCCGGTGACACCGAGGGGCGCCGGAACGGGTCTGGTTGGTTCTTCGGTTCCGATGGAACATGGCATCATGATCGATACCACCCTGATGAACCAGATTCTCGAATTGGACGAAGAAAACCTGACGGTCACGGTGGAACCGGGCGTCCTTTTGATGGAATTGTCCGCCTATGTAGAAGATCACGATTTCTTCTACCCGCCGGATCCGGGTGAGAAATCAGCGACCATCGGCGGCAACATCAGCACGAATGCGGGCGGTATGCGTGCGGTCAAATACGGTGTGACGAGAGACTATGTCATGGGGCTGGAAGTGGTTCTGCCGGATGGCACGATCACTCAGTTTGGAGGCAAAGTCGTAAAGAATAGTTCAGGCTATGACTTGAAAGATCTGATTATTGGTTCCGAGGGAACTCTTGGCTTTATTACCAAGGCGATCTTAAAGCTTCTGCCGCTTCCGAAGCGTGTCATCAGCCTTCTGATCCCGTTCCCGACCCTGAAACAGGCGATCGACACCGTCCCGGTTATCATCAAATCTAAGACGATCCCGACCGCGATCGAGTTCATGCAGCGGGAAGTTATTGAAGACGCCGAAGAGTATTTAGGAAAAGCATTCCCGGATAAACAGTCGGATGCGTATCTGCTTTTGAAATTTGATGGTAATTCCACCAAGGAGATCGAAGAAACGTATGACAAGGTGGCCAAACTCTGCCTGGAACAGGGCGCACTGGACGTGCTGATTTCCGATACCCAGGAGCGTGAGGAATCCATCTGGAAAGCCAGAGGCGCTTTCCTGGAGGCAATCAAGGGATCCACGACTTACATGGATGAGGTCGATATGGTTGTTCCGAGAAGCCGCGTCAATGAGATGGTGACGTATCTGCACGATCTCCACAATGAGATTGATATCCGCATCAAGAGCTTCGGTCATGCGGGCGACGGAAATCTGCACGCGTACATCCTGAAAGACGATTTGAGTGATGAAGAGTGGGAAAAACGGATGTCTGCTGCAATGGAGAAGATCTATCAGAAAACTCATGAACTCGAAGGTCAGGTGTCCGGCGAGCACGGCATCGGATATGCGAAAAAGCCGTATTTAAGAGAATCCCTGCCGGAGAAGAACCTGGACCTGATGAACGGAATCAAGAAAGTGTTTGATCCGAAGAATATTCTGAATCCGCATAAGGTGGCGCAGAGATAGAAGAAAATAACTGCATTGATATTTTTTAGCCACAAGTGTTGCAAAAACGTTTGAGCACCACGCGGTAAGGCTGATTCTAGGAACTGCAGAAGATTTTTTGCAGAAAAACAGAATAGAACAGCAGGTTTTTGAGAAAGCCACGATCTGAATCAAAGAGTTCAAATCGTGGCTTTTTATAGTTTATATCTATCGACCTATCTTTTCTTCTTCAACGCCTGCATCACCCGAACCAGCGGAATCGTCTTCCTGTAAATCCGTTTCCCACTCTTATTTTCCAAAAATTCCCGAAACGCGCCAATTGCTTTCAAATTCTGGCTCTCATCCGAATTTGAACGGGACCCCGCGCTTGCGTCAATCCCCTTTTTCGGCACCATATACCCGCCGTAGGAATCGCGGAACAGATAGAAATAATCGCGGTCCTCACCCAGCTTTTCAAATTCATTGTAAGCCAGTGTGCTTTCGCGGGTGTTTTTCGGAAGAGAATAGACTTCCAGATGATTTTCACGGAATTCATAGCGGGACGCCGGGAACGGCATGCCGCTTTTTTTGATCTGGTCGGCGAGCTTGTGGGCGGTGTGGTTGGCGGAGCTGTAGGTGCTGGTCGTCAGATAGCAGCCGTAGGCGGCTAAGAGGATGCCCCACCACTCGCTTAGATTGATGATACCTCCGGCGATGAACAGGATACTTAAGATCGTCCGCGTGATCCGGTTGGAAGCGCAGAAGAGATCGTACTGCATCCGGGACAGGGATTCGAAGGTTTTTTCGTTGTGGTGCATTTCTATCTTATAGTAAATCATGGTAAGCCCTTTCATATAAAAAATCAATCATCACCTATATAAAAACAGTATATAGAAGCATAGAAAATATCTTAAGAAGTAGTATACTGTTTCTTCCCTGTTTCCGCAACTGGATCTGTTAAATCTGTAATGTTGATAAAAAATAAACAAGATTGTTACAAAAATATCACATAAAAATCGACTAAAATCGAGAAAAAATTATATAATTTCTACAAAATAGCTTGCCTAATCGTAAAATAAGTGTTAAAATTAGGTAAAAGATGAATAAAGAACCAAAAGCAGAGACGAAGAGATGCGCCATGGTTAGAAACAGCTGGAAAAGACTGTTTTTTAAAAATGGTGCTATTTTTTTGCCTAAATGCTGAAATGGTAATTTATTTAGAAAGTAGTAGAAACTGTTGATGAACCGGTCAGAAAGATGACTGGGGGAGGTTAAGAAAAAGGAGAGAAAACGTATGAGAAAAGTATTATCAGTAGTACTGGCAGCGACGATGGCGATGAGCCTGGCGGCCTGCGGCGGCAGCGGCGCAAAGACTGACACAAAGACTGACACAAAGGCAGCAGACGCAGGAACGGCAGCAGGTGACGAGGCATCTGCAGATGATTACTACATCACCATCAAGTTTTCCAACGTATTTCAGCCGGCAGAGTGGAACTACAAAGCCAGCGAATATCTGGCAGACCTGGTAAAAGAGAAGACCGATGGTCATATCACTCTGGAGTATTACGGACAGAACCAGCTTGACTGCTACGCGGAGTCTGTAGCACAGGCACACAACGGCGCTGTCTGGATGGGTCTGGAGGAGCCGTCCTACTTTGCTGATTACATCGGCGATTACAACGTATTAGTTGGACCAATGCTTTACAAGAACAATGCAGAGTACAATGCAGTGATGGATTCTGATATTGTAAAAGATCTGAATGAAAAACTGGCAAGCGAGCACAACATCCACGTTCTGGATACCCATTTTTCGTTCGGATTCAGAAGCGTATGTACGAACAAGGTAGTTGAGAAACCGGCTGACTTAAATGGTCTGATCATGCGTTCGACCGAGTCTCCGTTGTTTGTTAAGACGATTACCTGTCTGGGTGCTACCCCGTCTGCAATGAGCTTTACGGAGTGCTTATCTGCTATGTCCAGTGGTGTTGTTGATGGTTTCGAAGGTTCCATCTCCACCTTGAAGGATACAGGTGCTTATGAGTACACCAAGAAAGTTGCAAACACGAACCACTTCATCGCAACCCGTTGGTTATTCATGGCTGAGGACGTATATCAGTCCATCCCGGAAAAATGGAGAAACATCCTGGATGAGTGCTGTGTAGAAGCTGGTAAGTGGGAGCAGGAAAATGCTGAGAACGACGAAGCTTCCATGATCGAGTTCCTGAAAGACAAAGGCGTTGAGTGGAACGATGTAGATATTGACGCATTCACAGAGGCTTGTGCACCGGTTTATGACTGGATCGTAGACGAGTACGGCGCAGATCCGGAACTTCATCAGAAACTGGTTGATTTCCTGAATGACTACCGTGCAAAGAACGAATAATGTAGATTGTTCCGAACAAATACAGTATTTTAAAGCAATTATGAAATGGTAAAACGTAACGGTTATCAGAACCGCTGCGGAGAAGAAAGTATATCTGCCCGGGCTGTCAGAACAAAGAAGATTGTCTGAGGTCCGGGCAGAATTCCGACAAACGTATAGTGCCGGAAATATGAAACTGCTGGTAACTGTTCAGTAGGTCTGCGCATTTACTGCGCTGACCGTACGAAAACATGGGCCAGCAGGCAAAAATCCCATTGCCGTAGGCAATTTTTAATGGATTTTTGCGCGTGACTGTGAAGGTACTGAACAGTTACAACTGCTGGAAAGATGGCTGTATGACAGAACAGTCGTCGGTTATGCAAAACTGACTGCCATTATGAATGCATGAGGATATACTATGGAAAAGAAAAAAATCACACTGGGGTCGGTGCTGGTAAACCTGGATGCAATTATTACCTGCGTGACACTGACACTCTGTACAATCGTTGTAAACGCAAACGTCCTTATGCGCTATTTCCTGAAAAGACCGTTGTATTGGTCGGAAGAGGTCGCTACGGGGCTCTTCGTCTGGACCGTCTTTATTGGAAGCGCATATGCGTACCGTAAGCACGCACATCTGGGCGTAGACATCCTGATCAACATTCTTCCGGAGAAGATAAGAAAAGTTGTTAAGGTTATTATGGATCTTCTGGAGCTTGCTACTCTGATTATGCTGACCAGAACAAGCGTCCAGTATGTGATGAACACGATGGATAAGCTGACGAATACGCTGCGTGTTCCGAGCTGGTATATTTCCGGCGCGGTTCCGATCGGATTTGGGCTTTCACTGATTTTCTGTATTTACTTTTTGGTTAAGGATATTATCAAGGTATTTAAAGGGAAAGGGGGAAATAACTGATGGGACTCGAATTAATTGAACTCGTTCCGATTTTTATGGTATTTATTCTCTATTTCCTGGGAATGCCGATTGTATATGCGCTGTTTGGTTCAACCTTCTTTTATTTTACATTTATTGATACAACCAGTAAAAACTGGCTGATCTTACAGAAGGTTATGACCTCTACACAGTCGTTCTCGATGTTAGCGATTCCATTTTTCGTTATGGCTGGTTCCGTCATGAACTACGGCGGCATCAGTGACAAGATGATGGATTTCGCGGAAGTGCTGACCGGTCATATGAAAGGCGGTCTGGCACAGGTAAACGTAGTACTTAGTATGCTGATGGGCGGATGTTCCGGTTCGGCCAACGCAGATTGTGCGATGCAGTCCAAGATGCTGGTTCCGGAGATGGAGAAGAGAGGTTACTCCAAGGCGTTCTCCGCAGCGATCACAGCGGCTTCCTCGGCTGCTACACCGGTTATTCCGCCGGGAGTAAACCTGATCGTTTTTACCCTGATTGCACAGATTTCCCTGGGTCGTACGTTTGCGGCTGGTTATATTCCGGGTATCCTGATGGCAATCTCGATGATGATCGTTGTTTCGATTATTGCACATAAGAGAAACTACCCGACCACCCGTGAAAAATTCCCGGCTCTGAAAGAGATCGTGAAACAGGGTATTACCTCTTTCTGGGGGTTGTTTTTCCCATTTGGTATCATTCTGGGAATGCGTTTTGGTATGTTTACTCCGTCTGAGGGCGGTGCGGTAGCCGTTCTTTACTGTATTATTATCGGACGTTTCGTTTACAAGAAACTGTCCCTGAGAGAGCATCTGGTTCCGATCCTGCTCGACAGTATCGCCGGTACTTCCAGCGTTGTTCTGATCATGGTTGCAGCGAATGTATTCGGTTACTACATGACCTGGATCAACCTGCCGAGAGTCGTGGCAACTGCTATGTTAAGCCTGACAACCAACAAGTGGCTGTTCCTCATGGCATGTAACGTAATCCTTCTGATTATGGGTATGTTCCTGGAAGGCGGTGCGGCGCTGATGATCATCACGCCTCTGCTGCTTCCGGTTGCAAGACAGCTTGGAATCAACGATTACCACTTTGGACTGGTAGCGATCGTTAACATCATGATCGGTGGTATTACACCTCCGTTCGGTTCGATGATGTTCACGACCTGCGGTATCACGGGATGCCCGATCAGTGAGTTCCTGAAGGAAGTATGGCCATTTATCGTGGCACTGATGATTGTCCTTCTGCTTCTGACTTTCTGTCCGTTCTTAATTACATGCGTACCGGATCTTCTGTACGGCGCAGCATAGAAACAGATTGACAAAACGTTAATAAATTGGATATAATAAAGCCTGTGAGATTAAGAGCAGAAAGGCAAACGTAGAAATACGGGTGCTTTCTGCTCTTTTTTGTTTCATAAAAGATACCGATATCGGTCAAGGAAGAGTCTTGTGGAGCAAAAAAAGGCTGTGTTTTAGAAGTTTTACGGGCTGGCAGGGGGAGAAAAAATGGCAGTTTGGAAATGGATTGTGGAGACAGCGGCGACCTGGACAGCGGTCGGCATCTGGATTCGTCTGCTGTTTTCACTGGCGGTGGGAATGTTCATTGGAATTGACCGTGGTCTGAAACGGCGCGGTGCGGGCATCAAGACGCATGTGCTGGTCTGCCTGGGTTCAGCGATTGTCATGCTGACGAGTGAATATATGTTCCGGACATTTCCGTCCGCGAAAGCGGACATGGCGCGGATGGGCGCACAGGTTATCAGCGGCATCGGATTTTTAGGAGTCGGCACGATCATGGTAACCGGGCGCAATCAGGTGCGTGGACTGACCACGGCGGCATGCCTCTGGGTGTGTGCCTGTGAAGGACTGGCAGCCGGTATCGGATTTGTGGACGGCGCGTTTTATGGTCTGATTCTGATTGCAGTTACCTTGAAGCTCCTGACACGCGTGGATACAATGATTCACGAGCATGCGAAGGTGTTTGATTTCTATCTGGAATTTACCAGCAGCCGGTGTGTTGGGGCGTTCATGGATACCATGCGTTCCAAGGATGTGAAAATCGTGTCTTTTGATATTGCCAAGAATAAGTTAAAGGGCGAGGGTCCGTCCGCGACGATGTCGGTCGAGGTGCAGGACAAGTCGCTCCGGAAAACGCTTCTGGGCGACATTCAGGCGATGGAGGAGATCCGGTTTGCAGAGGAGCTGTAGCAGCTAAAGGGTTCAGATGGGCTTACGCACGAAATGCAGCAGAAATAGGATGAATTGTCTAAACAAACAGGATAGTTGAAACGAGAACAAGAAAACATTTAGTATAAATAATGGAGGATCACAGTATGAACGGAAATACATACGACGTAGTGATTATCGGAGGCGGCGTCATCGGCAGCAGCATCGCCAGAGCGCTTTCGAAATATGAGTGCCGCACCGTGCTTCTGGAAAAAGAAGAGGATGTCTGCTCCGGCACATCGAAGGCAAACAGTGCTATCGTCCATGCGGGCTATGACGCAAAGACAGGTTCTTTAAAAGCAAAGCTCAATGTAAAAGGCAACGCCATGATGGGAGATTTATCCAAAGAACTCGATTTTGATTTCAAGCGGAATTCCTCCCTGGTACTCTGCTTCGCAGAGGAGGAC
>NZ_FR895095.1:55850-62286 GCF_000434655.1 Clostridium sp. CAG:43
TCTATGAGAGAGGCGTGGCAAACGGTGTGCCGGATATTTCCATTCTGACCGGCGATGAGGTCCGCAAGATGGAGCCGAACGTCAGCGGGGAGGTTGTGGCAGCGCTCTATGCACCGACCGGCGGCATCGTATGTCCATTTGGTCTGACGATCGCGCTGGCAGAGAATGCCTGTGATAACGGCGTTGAATTCGTATTCAACACAAAAGCAGAAAAAGTTGAAAAAACGACAGAAGGATACCGTGTGATAACCAACAACGGTGTCTTCGAGACAAAATATGTCGTGAACGCAGCCGGCCTGTATTCTGAAGAGATTCACAACATGGTTTCGGAAAAGAAGCTTCACATTGTGCCGCGCCGCGGCGAGTACTGCCTGCTCGATAAAGAGGCTGGCAACCACGTATCAGCGACCGTCTTCCAGCTTCCGGGCAAGTATGGCAAGGGAATCCTCGTCAGCCCGACGATTCACGGAAATCTCTTAGTCGGACCGACCGCGGTGGATCAGGAAGATAAGGACGGAACCTACACGACCGCCGAGGGACTGGCAGAGGCATGTGAGAAGGCAACCAAGAGTGTCAACAACATTCCGTTCCGTCAGGTCATCACTTCCTTCTCCGGCCTGCGTGCCCATGAGGACGGCGATGATTTCATCATCGGTGAGGCGGAGGACGCACCGGGCTTCTTTGATGCAGCCGGAATCGAGTCTCCGGGACTTTCCTGCGCACCGGCGATCGGTGAATATCTGGCTGGGATGATTGAGGAAAAAGCTGGATTTGGCAAGAATCCGAATTTCAATCCGGTCCGCAAGGGCATCGTGAAAGCAGCGCGTTTAAATACGGAAGAACGCGCAGAACTGATCCGCAAGAACCCGGCATACGGCGCAATCGTCTGCCGCTGCGAGACAATCAGCGAGGGGGAGATCGTGGATGCGATCACCCGTACACTCGGCGCACGCTCGATGGATGGCATCAAACGGCGCGTCCGTCAGGGTATGGGACGGTGTCAGGCAGGCTTCTGCACTCCGAGAGCGATGGAAATTCTCTCCCGTGAGACGGGAATCCCGATCACAGAGATCTGCAAAAACCGCAAAGGTTCCGAAATGATAAAAGGTGAGGAGGCATAACCATGATTCAGCATGACATTGTAATTATCGGCGGCGGTCCGGCTGGACTGGCAGCGGCAGCAGCGGCAAAGAAAAGCGGCGCAGAGGATATTCTGATTCTGGAGCGCGACAGCGTGCTGGGCGGTATCTTAAATCAGTGTATCCACAATGGTTTTGGTCTTCATACCTTTAAAGAAGAGCTGACCGGACCGGAGTATGCGGCACGTTATGAGGAAGAAGTGAAAAAGCTGGAAATTCCGTACCGCTTAAACAGCATGGTACTGGATATCAATAAAGACAAAGAGATCACAGTCGTAAGCCGCAGCGAGGGACTGGAGCTCATCAAGGCAAAAGCGATTATCCTGGCGATGGGATGCCGCGAACGTCCGAGAGGCGCCCTGAACATTCCGGGGTATCGTCCGGCAGGTATCTACACTGCTGGTACGGCACAGCGTCTCATGAACATCGAGGGTCATATGGTCGGTAAAGAGGTTGTCATCCTCGGTTCCGGCGATATCGGACTGATCATGGCGAGACGTATGACACTGGAGGGCGCAAAGGTTAAGGTCGTAGCGGAGCTGATGCCGTATTCGGGCGGTCTGAAGAGAAATATCGTACAGTGCTTAAATGACTTTGATATTCCGTTGAAGTTAAGCCATACGGTTGTGAATATTGAGGGAAAAGAGCGTGTGAAAGGCATCACGCTGGCACAGGTCGGACCGGACCGCAAACCGATTCCGGGTACCGAAGAGCACTATGACTGTGATACGCTTCTGTTATCCTGTGGCCTGATTCCGGAGAATGAGTTGACGAGAAATATGGGCGTGGCGATGAACCCGGTTACCTCCGGCCCAATGGTCAATGACCGTCTGGAAACAGGCATCGAGGGTGTATTTGCCTGCGGCAACGTGCTTCATGTACATGATCTGGTTGACTATGTATCCGAGGAGGCAGCGCTGGCAGGACAGAACGCAGCGAAATATGTGAAATCCGGCGAGACGAAGAAAGGTCACAGCGTGACACTCAAGGCAGAAAATGGCGTCCGCTACACGGTACCGCAGTCGATCGATACCGAGGCGATGGCAGACAAGCTGACCGTTCGTTTCCGTGTGGCAGATGTTTATAAAAACCGCAGCATTTCCGTTTATTTTGACGGAGAGCGTGTGAGCAGCCGCAAAAAACGCGTGCTGGCACCGGGTGAGATGGAGCAGGTGATCCTGACGAAGGAAAGTCTGGAGAAATATCCGGATCTGAAAGAAATAACCATTTGCACGGAGGTGGATGAGTGATGGAAGTAAGAGAACTGACCTGTATCGGATGTCCGCTGGGCTGTCAGCTCACTGTGACGATGGGAAATGACGAGATCAAGGTAGAAGGAAATACATGCCCGCGCGGCGAGGCGTATGCAAAGAAAGAGGTAACCAATCCGACGAGAATCGTTACCTCAACGGTACGCGTCGAGGGCGGCACGATCGAAAGAGCAGCGGTCAAGACGGCTTCGGATATCCCGAAGGGCAAAATCTTTGATTGCATGAAGGAGATCCGCGCCGTGAAGGTGGCAGCTCCGGTGCATATCGGGGATGTGATTATCGCAGACTGCGCTGGAACTGGGGTTGCGGTTGTGGCGAGCAAGAATGTAGGGCGGGCGTAAAAAACGTAAAAGTGACGCCGCCAGCCTGTCGCAGAATATAAAGATGAGAGATGGGAGGTTGTACAGACTCATAGAAGAGATTTGTACGGCTTCCCATTTTTGAAATTAAGATTTATGAAAAACGTGCTTGCATATTTGTGCAGGATTGGATAAAGTTGTTTTGGAAAAAAATTTAGTGTTTACATATTTACAGAGATAAAAATTACAAGGAGAGAGGCATGGAAAAACGTGAAATTTTAAAGGAGACAGAACTGTTTGTCCTCGATATGGACGGGACGTTTTATCTGGATACGGATGTGCTCGACGGGGCGTTGGATTTCCTGGAGGAAGTGAAGAAAGCAGGGAAGAGATATGTATTTTTTACGAATAATTCGTCGAAATCTCCGAAAACATATATTGACAAACTGGCAAAAATGGGGTGTTATATTAAAAGGAATCAGATCATTACATCCGGGGATGTGATGATTCAGTATCTGAAAGAGTATTATCCTGAAAAGAAAGTCTATCTGGTGGGAACGCCGGATCTGGAGGAGAATTTCCGTGAAAATGGCATTCTTCTGACAAGGGAGATGCCGGATGTGGTCGTGATTGGCTTTGATATGACATTGACCTATGAGAAGCTGGAGCGCGCCTGCACGTATATCCGCAACGGCGCTGTGTTCCTGGCAACGCATCTGGATATCAACTGCCCGACGAAGGATGGTTTTATCCCGGACTGCGGCGCAATGTGCGCGGCAATCTCCTTATCGACCGGAAAGGAGCCGAAGTATGTCGGAAAACCATTCAAGGAGACCGTGGATATGGTTCTGGAGATGACCGGGGCAAAGCGCGAGGCAATGTCGTTTGTCGGTGACCGGATCTACACGGATGTGAAAACCGGTGTGGTAAATGGGGCACACGGAATCCTGGTGCTGACCGGCGAGACGAAGCTGGAGGATGTACCGAAGGCGGATGTCGTGCCGGATGCGATTTTCACAGGGCTGAAAGAGATGGGAGAAATACTCAAGACTATGAGAGAAGAGGAAGCATAGAATGACAATGCTTGAATTACTGGAGGAATCTCCGATAATCGCAGCGGTTAAGAGCTGGGAAGGGCTGGAAAAAAGTCTTAAATCTGAATGTAAGGTAGTATTTGTGCTGTTTGGCACGATCTGTGATATTGATCAGATTGTAGCGCGCATCAAGGACGCCGGGAAGGTGGCGATCGTCCACGTGGATATGATCCAGGGACTGAGCACCAAGAGGGTGGCGGTCGATTTTATCGCCCACAATACGCGGGCGGACGGTATTATCAGCACAAAAAATACACTGGTGGAACACGCGAAGGAGATGGGACTTTATGCGATCCAGAGAACCTTTGTTGTGGATTCGATCGCACTCGATACGTTGAAAAAACAGATCGAAATGTTCCGACCGGATGCAGTCGAGATCATGCCGGGGGTGATGCCGAAGATTCTTAAGATCATGCGCGAGTACACCGATATTCCGCTGATCGCCGGGGGACTGCTGTCTGACAAAAAAGATGTGATGGCGGCCTTTGAGGCGGGGGCGGATGCCATTTCAGCGACGAATGAAGCGGTGTGGTACGTGTGATTTTAAAACTTAAACGATTTAGACGCTGTGAGTGACAGATATATTTGAAACAACGGAATTGATAAAAAAATATCAATCATTTCGCGATTTCGCTTGATTTTTTACCATGAATGCATTAGAATGATGAAGTAATCTCTTTTGGTAAAAATAGATAAAGAGAAGAAAAGGCGAACTTTCGCATTGTACAAAATATAAGAACCGTGAAAAGGTAAAGCGGTTGCAAACTATACATATGTACAGTGGGGGACACTGAAATCCCCGGTTCGGTGAGAAATGTCAGACAAAAAAGACTGCTGGCATCGGATTTCACACAGACGGGAGGCGCCGGATAACAGGAAAGGGGTATTAAGATGGCTAAGATCGATTTAAGCAAGTACGGAATCACAGGAACAACGGAGATTGTTTACAACCCTTCTTATGAGATGCTGTTTGAAGAAGAAACCAAACCGGAGCTGGAGGGCTATGAAAAAGGCCAGGTCAGCGAGCTTGGTGCAGTAAACGTTATGACAGGTATTTATACCGGACGTTCCCCGAAAGACAAATTCATCGTTATGGATGAGAACTCTAAGGACACAGTATGGTGGACTTCAGACGAGTACAAGAACGACAACCATGTAGCATCCAAAGAGACCTGGAACGCAGTAAAGGATATCGCTTTAAATGAGCTCTCCAACAAGAGACTGTTTGTAGTAGATGCTTTCTGTGGCGCAAATAAAGACACCCGTATGGCGATCCGTTTTATTGTGGAGGTTGCTTGGCAGGCCCATTTCGTAAAGAATATGTTCATCGTTCCGACCGACGAAGAACTGGCTGATTTCGAACCGGACTTCGTAGTATACAACGCTTCCAAGGCTAAAGTTGAGAACTACAAAGAGCTTGGATTAAACTCTGAGACAGCTGTTGTCTTCAATATCACAAGCCGCGAGCAGGTTATCATCAACACCTGGTACGGTGGAGAGATGAAGAAAGGTATGTTCTCCATGATGAACTACTACCTTCCGTTAAAGGGCATCGCTGCTATGCACTGCTCCGCTAACACCGACTTAAATGGCGAGAACACCGCTATCTTCTTCGGACTTTCCGGAACCGGCAAGACTACCCTTTCTACCGACCCGAAACGTCTTCTCATCGGTGATGACGAGCACGGCTGGGATGACAACGGTGTATTCAACTTCGAGGGCGGCTGCTATGCGAAGGTTATCAACCTGGATAAAGAGTCTGAGCCGGATATCTACAACGCTATCAGACGTGATGCACTGCTTGAGAACGTTACCCTGGATGAGAACGGCAAGATCGATTTCGCTGATAAGAGCGTAACCGAGAACACCCGTGTATCCTACCCGATCGATCATATTCAGAATATTGTACGTCCGGTATCCTCTGCACCGGCAGCTAAGAACGTTATCTTCCTGTCTGCAGACGCATTCGGAGTACTTCCGCCGGTATCTATCCTGACACCGGAGCAGACACAGTACTACTTCTTATCCGGATTTACAGCAAAACTGGCTGGTACCGAGCGCGGCATTACCGAGCCGACCCCGACCTTCTCCGCTTGCTTCGGACAGGCTTTCCTGGAGCTGCATCCGACCAAATACGCAGAAGAGCTGGTTAAGAGAATGGAGAAGAGCGGAGCAAAAGCTTACCTCGTAAATACAGGCTGGAACGGAACTGGCAAACGTATCTCCATCAAAGATACCCGTGGTATCATCGATGCTATCTTAAACGGCGATATCCAGAAAGCTCCGACCAAGAAGATCCCGTATTTCAACTTCGAAGTACCGACCGAGCTTCCGGGCGTAGATCCGGCTATCCTGGATACCCGCGATACCTATGCAAACGAGGCTGAGTGGGAAGAGAAAGCAAAAGATCTGGCAAGCCGTTTCATCAAGAACTTCGCTAAATACGAAGGAAACGAAGCTGGCAAGGCTCTGGTAAAGGCTGGTCCGCAGTTATAATGCCAGAAATAAATGGTAAATAAATCCAAGAGGTAAACCTGGTTAGATAGAAAACCTCCGGTTTGTTTGGATGAGAAATGTGATTCTCATTCGAATGGACTGGAGGTTTTTTGTTTCATAGGAAATACGTCCTATGA
>NZ_FR895095.1:62376-69143 GCF_000434655.1 Clostridium sp. CAG:43
GGATGTGCCAAGGCACATCCTTTTTTGCTGCTGTAAAACACATGTTTGGATTTGAGTATTTCGTGAAGCTGATGGTTATGCTATAATAGAAGCACTTAGTGAGTTTTTAACTGGATTTTCATGTGTACGCTCGGAATCTTTCTGTGCTTGATTTTGAGAGATGATTTTTTACCAGTGGTGCTCAAATTTTAATTCACATTCATAGAGAAGGGAGGATCCTGCCATGCAGAAAACAGTTTCCAGGCGCGCGTACATTGCCATTGATTTAAAATCGTTCTACGCATCGGTCGAGTGCATCGAGCGAGGTCTGGATCCGTTGACGACGAATCTGGTCGTGGCGAATCCATCGCGGACGGAGAAAACGATCTGTCTGGCGGTATCGCCGCCGCTGAAATCCTATGGTGTGCCGGGGCGTCCCAGGTTATTTGAGGTGATTCAGCGGATTAGGGAAGTCAATGAGGAACGCCGCAGACGGGCGCCGGGACGCCAGTTCCGGGATAAATCGTGGAGAAATGAAGAATTAAAGGCGGATCCGTCGCTGGCGGTCAGCTATCTGGTTGCGCCGCCGAGAATGGCGCACTATATGAAATGGAGCACGCAGATCTATCAGATTTATCTCCGGTATGTGGCACCGGAGGACATCCATGTGTATTCGATTGACGAGGTATTCATGGATGTTACGGAATATCTGGGAATTTACAAGGTTTCGCCGCGCGAGCTGGCAAAGCGCATCATCCGCACGGTGTTAGAGGAAACGGGCATCACGGCGACGGCGGGGATCGGGACGAATCTGTATCTGTGCAAGGTGGCGATGGATATTGTGGCGAAGCACGTGGAAGCGGACAAGGACGGCGTGCGGATTGCCGAGCTGGATGAGCAAAGCTATCGGGAACTTTTGTGGACGCATGAGCCGCTGACCGATTTCTGGCGGGTTGGACCAGGATACCAGAAGAAACTCTGGCAGGCGGGACTTCGGACGATGGGCGATATTGCGCGTTGTTCACTGGGAAAATCGGGCGAGTTTTACAGCGAGGAACTGCTGCACCAGATGTTCGGCGTCAATGCTGAGCTTCTGATTGACCATGCGTGGGGCTACGAGCCGTGCACGATCGCACAGATACGGGCATACAAGCCGCAGAGCAGCAGCCTGGGCTGCGGGCAGGTGCTTCCCTGTCCGTACACGGCGGATAAGGCGCGGATCGTGGTACAGGAGATGATTGACGGGATCTCGCTGGAGCTGGTGGAAAAACGGCTGGTGACCGATCAGCTCGTTCTAACGGTCGGATATGACATCGAAAACCTGACCCGCCCGGAGATACGGAAAGTATACAAGGGACCGGTGACAACCGATCGCTACGGGCGGCGTGTGCCGAAGCATGCACATGGAACGTGGAATCTGCCGCGTGCGACTTCGTCCTCGAGCGAGCTTCTGGAGGCGATGGCGGCTCTGTATGATAAGATTGTCAACCCGGCGCTTCTCATCCGCCGGATGTCGCTCTCGGCATGTCATGTGGTAAATGAGAAAATGGCGAAAGAGCGTGAACAGAAGGAAACATTTGAACAGCTTGATTTGTTTACCGATTACGCAAAAAAGGAAGCAAAAGAGAAGGAAGAACAGAAAAAACGCGAGCGGGAGCGCCGGATGCAGGAAGCGCTTCTGACGATCAAGAAAAAATACGGAAAAAACGCGGTGCTGCGCGGGATGAACTTTGAGGAAGGCGCGACCGCCAAGGAGCGCAACGGGCAGATCGGGGGACATCAGGCGTAGATGGAAGATGTGCCTGCTGAGCTGTATGCCTGAGAAAAGAACCATTGGGTGATATTTGACAAAAAAGAAATTGCGGTGGAAAAGGAAAAATGGGAGATCCATATAGAGTGAAAGAATTTGAAAACTTAAAAGGTGGACGAAGCCAAACCTCAAAAGGGCAGGAAAGTGACGCCCAGCGCCGCTATGGCGATATCCTCGGTCATTCTTACCCATTTCCCTTGCGCCATGCACGGATGCCGGTGGAGGACCGGGCGGCGCAGTTTGCCTCGTTTGCAGCACTGAATGGCTATGAGGAGGCGGTAGAGGAGGAAGCGCGTCTGACCGAGCGGGAGATCGATCTGGATGACAGCGTGCGTGAGATGATCAATCAGACGCTTGTGGAAGCGGAGGAGCAGCTGATGCGTGGCGAGACGGTTCGGCTTTCTGTGACCTGGTTCCAACCGGACGTGCACAAGGATGGCGGCGCTTACCGAACGGCAGCAGGACGATTGAAGAAAATCGACTATTACCAAATCGACTATTACCGGCAGGTTTTGTGGTTGGCGGAAATAAGGAGTGGAAATCAGCCTGGACTTGAAAATATAGGCGGGGAGATCGCGGTAAATTTTCCACAGATCTGCCGTGTGGAGCTGATAGAAGAGGAAGTGGAGTGAAATGTTACATGGCAGCACAGTTGCTGAAGCTTTGTATGGACGTCCTGATCGGCAAAGGAAAATATCGTTACTGTTTACGGGTAGGCACTTTTGGAACCGAAAGTGCCGTAAGAAAACGTGGTGGCAGTAGGAATTTGCCGTATTTAAATGCGAAGCCACGGCAAATTCCGTTACTGGGCACGTATGCGTGAACAGTAATAAAATATCAGAAATCCGTAAGAAAAAAGCACTTTTACTTTTGAATGAAATAGGGTAGACTGTTAGAACAGAGAAAACCAGATAGAAGAGCTGAATACAGAGTATAAAGAAAAATATTTCACTGGTTTTAGAAACTAAAAAGTGCCTGGGAAGTTTTGAAAAATTTCAGAGAAGTCCCTGGGAGCAGACAGGGAGCAGGCATAAGAACAGTCGGAAGGAGATTCAAATTATGAAAAAAAATTCGTTATATATTGCAGGAATTTGTGCAGCACTGTCGGTAGGTGCGCTTGGGTGCGCTTCCAGTGCAAAAGCGGGCGATGAGGAGACAAAGCCGGTTGTCGAAGATACGGAGGCAGCTGGGGAGGCCACTGCAGCGGAAACTATTTGTGTTTATGGTCCGGTTTCGGAGGTTACCAGCGATTCCGTCACGATCGACAATCAGTCGGGAATCAGCAGTGCCGGCGAGATGGTGATCACATTTTCACCGGAAACGCCGATTTTTGACGCAGAGACAGGCAATCCGGTCGATATGACCGAGGCGGAGACGGGAACAGTTGTATATGCCTACATCGGGGATGCGATGGCGATGAGCGAGCCGCCAATCACGAACGGACAGCTCTTCTTCGTCCATGTAACCAATGTGAGCGCCGTGCCGGTTTACACGGAGATCGAGTCGGTGAAAAAGAGTGCCGAGAATGATGATACCGTCTGTGTGAAAGCAAAGGATGGCGTGACCTATACGGTCAGCGCTGAGACACGTATTCTGCCGTATTTAACCCGGAACATCGTGACCGCAGACGATCTGGAAGCGGGAAAGAAATGCGCGATCTGGGCGGACGCGGAAGGAAAGGTATCGAGACTGGTGCTGTTTCAGCAATAAGGGCGGATGTGCATAAAGCGATAAAATTATAAATATGTCATGTAGATCGGACGGTTTGAACAGCGAAAAACCGTCCGATTTTTGGTTTGACTTTTTGTTGCACAGTAAAATACATTTGTGAAACAAAAAAATGCATAAATGCATATTGGATGCTCTGGTTGAAGCGCCGGAAAAGCAGACGTTCAGTCTGTATGTAGATGAATTGCTATATGACAAGACAGATGTAATAAAAAGTGTCAAAATTTCATTGACACAGCTTTTCTCTTAGAGGTATAATCACAGAAGTTTACCGTGTGGAAGCTATATGGACAGAGAAATATGGCGTGGCAAAGATGTCGGATACATTGTAAAGAAGAAAACGAACCGCAGCTGTCGGAAAAATGGTATGGTTTCTGTCAATCGATGGGGATTCGGAAGCGTGAACAGAGCGGTGAAAAAAGGAGAGGGAAAAGAGATGGATCAGGAGATAAAGCAGCGGATCGAGACATTAAAAAAAGAGAAGGATGCCGTGATTCTGGCACATTATTACGTAGATGGAGAAGTGCAGGAGATTGCCGATTATGTGGGCGATTCGTATTATCTGGCGGAGCTGGCGACGACGGTGCCGCAGAAGACGATCATTTTCTGTGGCGTGTCATTTATGGGCGAGAGTGCGAAGATTTTAAGCCCGGAGAAGACGGTTATCATGGCAGACCGGAGCGCGGACTGTCCGATGGCTCACATGGTTGAGGTGGAGAAGATCCGCGAAGTACGCAAAGAGTATCCGGATGTAGCCGTTGTCTGTTATGTGAACTCGATGGCGGAGATCAAGGCAGAATCGGATGTCTGTGTTACCTCATCGAATGCACTCAAAATCGTGAAAAAACTGCCGAACAAGGATATTTTCTTTATTCCGGATGAGAATCTGGGACGTTTTATCGCAAAAAAAGTGCCGGAGAAACATTTTATTTTCAATGACGGTTTCTGCCATGTACATAAGAGTATTCATGCGGAAGATGTAAAGAAAGCAAAAGAGCTGCATCCGGAGGCAGTTGTGCTGGCGCATCCGGAGTGTACCGGCGATGTGCTGGTGCTGGCAGATTTTGTCGGAAGTACCTCCCAGATTATTGATTATGCGACGAATTCGGATGAGAAAGTCTTCCTGATCTGCACCGAGATGGGCGTGTTCTATGAACTGCTGCAGAAGAACCCGGAGAAGAAGTTTTTCTCCGTAGGTCACCGTCAGTTTTGCCCGAATATGAAGAAGATTCATCTGGACAGCGTACTGCGGGCGCTGGAAAATCCGGAAGAGGAAGTGGAGATGGATGAGGCGATGCGGCAGAGGGCGGTTGGTCCGCTGGCGCGGATGCTGGAATTGGCAAAATAAAGGAATAAATAAAGATACAATATAAACAAATAGACCCAAAAGGATCATTCAAAGGATTCCCACAGAAAATGCTGCAAATCAGCGTTTCCTGTGGGATTTAAATTTTAAATAGAGCGGCTCTGCTTATTCAGCCACAACCGCTTTCACAATCTCCGCAATATACATATCATGATAGTCCTTTTCCGGATAGAACTTGCTGTCAGCGCCCTTATCGATAAAATCTGCCGGATTCATGGATGCGCGGTACATTTTGCGGCAGATGAGGATGGTGTCAGCTTCTTCAAATGCCGGTAAGCCGTCGATGAAGACCGGGGTCAGGCCGGCTTCCTTGATTTTGTCGTGGTCACGGCCAGATACGGAGCCGCAGAGTTTGAGGGCATCGCGGTGTCCGTCTTTTAAAAAGCTGACGGAGAAGAGCTCTTCTTTGTCTACAAATTCTTTGGTGTAGCGCTGGGGACGGATATAGCAGGTAACAGCCGGTTTGCCCCAGAATACGCCTGCGCCGCCCCAGCTGGCAGTCATGGTGTTGAATTTATCCTTGGTGCCGGCGGTTAAAAGCATCCAGTCGGAACCGATGCGGGTAAACGGGTTAAAATTTAATTCTTCTGGCTTTATTTCTTTGAAGCTCATCGAAAAATCCTTCCTTTCCTGTCTGAATTGATCATTCTGTGAGTACCTTACCATTATCAGAGAAGAAAATCAAATATATTTTCGAAAATTCATTGACAGATGAGAAAAAAAGAGGTAGTCTTTAAATTAAGGTTAGAGACATCTAACTTGAGTTGTGGCATTCTAACCTGAGTTTGTTCATGCTAATTATGTTTTGTTTTTGATGAAACACGATATGATATGAGCACTTAGTGCGAGTCGTATCTAAGGACTTAATGAGGCTGAGCCAGAGGCAAAAGCGGAATTTAGTACTTGCAAAAAGAGTGGCAAGCAGAGTATGCTATATATTTTAAACGAACAGTTAGTCTGCGCTAATAAAAAGCCGGGTTGTGGACGGAAACGGCAGATGTGCGGCAAAATAATTTAGAAGATATGGAAAGAGAGATGATACGATGCAGCAGAGAGAGCAGATTATCGGCGAACTGAAGAGACGGGGGAAACGGATGACCGATCAGAGAAAGATCATGTTGGATGTGATCCTGGAGGGAAGATGGAGCAGTTGTAAGGAGATCTACTACGAGGCATCCAAGCGCGACCCGGGGATCGGCAAGGCAACGGTGTACCGGATGATGGCAGTGCTGGAAGAAATTGGCGTTTTAAACCGTTGCCGCCAGTATTCTCTGCGGAATGAGGATGAGCTGTCAAGTATAACTTCGGATGCTAGCTGATAAAAAATCTCAATAAGCAAAGTTAGGTTTGACTATCATGGGGGTAAGCTGTTACCATCTACTTGTACCTCAGAAATGAGTCATTAAACGCAGCAATATTCGCATTTGAAATGGAATAAATAGTTTTCAAAAATCATATGTGAATATAATTTAGATAATATCAGAGGAGGAGTAATCATGATGGACATTTTCAAATTAAAAAAATTAGGTTTATTTGCAGGCGGCGTTTTGTTCGGAACAGCAGGTGTTAAGATTCTTGGCAGCGAGGATGCAAAGAAATTTTACGTAAACTGCGTAGCAGCCGGACTTCGTGCACGTGATTGTGTGATGACCACCGCTACCAATATTCAGGAGAACGCTGAGGACATCCTGGCTGAGGCAAAGCAGATCAACGAGGCTCGCGGCTATGAGAGCTTTGGTGAGGATGAGGATTTCAACGAGACTGCTGAGGCAACCGAGGCTGCACCGGAGGCTGAGAAGGCAGAGCAGTAATAGCAACTCCAAGAATACATGAATCTAAATAACAGGGGGGCTGCCGCAAGATAGCATGGGATGCTGTCTCGCG
>NZ_FR895095.1:69173-72758 GCF_000434655.1 Clostridium sp. CAG:43
TTCTATAACCGGAGGAAGATGAATCATGAAATTCATTATAAAGCATGAAATCAAAGGAAGAATCCGTATCAGCCTTGCCCGGAAATTCCATACCGTGCGCGAAGCGGATGTTCTGGAACAGTATCTGCTTGGTCTGGACGGCGTGACGGCGGCCAAGGTGTATGAGCGGACAGCAGATGCGGTTATCTATTATAAGGCGGATCGGGAGGCGGTACTCGTACAGGTAGCGGCGTTTGATGGTCAGATTACCGAAAAACAGGAGATGGCAGTTAAAAGCAGCGGACGCGCCCTGAATCAGGAGTACAAAGAAAAGCTGATTCAGAAGGTACTGACCCGTTTTGCGACGAAGACATTTCTCCCGGCGCCGGTCCGTGCGGTATACACGTCCGTGCAGGCGATCCGTTATATCGTAAAAGGTATCCACTGCCTCGTATTTAAGCGCAAGCTGCATGTGGAGGTGCTGGATGCGACGGCGATCAGTGTTTCCCTTCTGCGCCGCGATTTCAATACAGCTGGCTCCGTTATGTTCCTGCTCGGCGTCGGTGAGCTTCTGGAGGAGTGGACACATAAGAAATCCGTTGGTGATCTGGCGCGGAGCATGTCCTTGAACGTGGAAAAGGTCTGGAAGAAAGTGGACGGGACCGAAGTCTTTGTACCGCTTTCGGATGTTACCGCGGGCGACGAGCTGACCGTCCATATGGGTACAGTGATTCCGCTGGATGGTGTCGTAGTGAGCGGCGAGGCGATGATCAATCAGGCTTCGATGACCGGCGAATCCCAGCCGGTCAGAAAAGAGCCGGGCAGCTATGTTTACGCAGGAACCGCGCTGGAAGAGGGCGAGATTACCTTCAAGGTAGAAAAATCCGCCGGCTCTACCCGTTATGAGCGTATCGTACAGATGATCGAGGATTCGGAGAAGCTCAAATCATCCGTTGAAGGCAAGGCGTCGAACCTGGCAGATGCACTCGTTCCGTGGAGTCTGGGCGGTACCGCGCTTACCTATTTGTTGACCCGCAATGCGACGAAAGCACTGTCGATTCTGATGGTTGATTTCTCCTGTGCACTGAAACTGGCAATGCCGCTTGCAGTCCTGTCTGCGATGCGTGAGGCAAGCCAGCATCACATTACGGTCAAGGGCGGCAAGTTCCTGGAGGCAGTTGCCGAGGCAGAGACGATCGTATTTGACAAGACCGGAACCCTGACCAAGGCAAAACCGGTTGTATCCGATGTGGTATCTTTCAACGGCATGGAGAAGGAAGAACTGCTTCGTATCGCAGCCTGCCTGGAAGAGCATTTTCCGCATTCGATGGCAAATGCGGTCGTACAGGAAGCGAAAAAACGTCATCTGGTACATGAGGAGATGCACTCGAGAGTGGATTACATCGTAGCGCACGGTATCGCTACCTATGTGGGCGAAGAACGCGTCGTGATTGGAAGCCACCATTTCGTATTTGAGGATGAGAAGTGCACACTGCCGGAGGATGGAAAAGAGAAGTTTGAGAACCTTCCGGAAAATTGTTCCCATCTTTACATGGCAATCGGCGGACAGCTTGCAGCCGTTATCTGCATCGAGGATCCGCTGCGTGAGGAAGCACCGTCTGTCATCCGCCAGTTAAAAGAGGCTGGATTTAAGCGCATTGTCATGATGACCGGCGACAGCGAGCGGACCGCAGCGGCGATCGCGAAGAGGGTCGGCGTGGATGATTATTTCTCCGAGGTACTTCCGGAGGATAAGGCGCGCTTTGTTGAGGAGGAGAAGGAAAAAGGCCACAAAGTTATCATGATCGGTGACGGCATCAACGATTCACCGGCCCTGTCAGCGGCAGACGCGGGCATCGCAGTCAGCGAGGGCGCAGAGATTGCCAGAGAAATCGCGGATATCACGATCAAGAAAGATTCCCTGGATGAAGTCGTGCTTCTGCGTCATCTGAGCATGGATCTGATGAAACGTGTCCATGGAAACTACCGTTTCGTTATCAGCTTCAACCTAGGTCTGATTCTCTTAGGCGTGGCTGGTATCATCACACCGTCGATGTCGGCGCTGCTGCACAACAGCTCGACACTGGCGATCAGCTTAAAGAGCATGACGAACCTGCTGCCGGAGGAAGAGCGGGAAGAGGCGTAAGGAGTCTGGATACGGGCTTGATTGTATCCTCAATTATAAAATAAGTACAGTGAAACAGATGTAGAATGGGAAGAAAAAAGCCTGTTTTACATCTGTTTTTCTGCTATCTATTAACATTTGTTTTTTTATATAAATAATGCTATAATCGAAAAGCATCAGGGAACGTAAACTAAATAGGAGGATAAACCTTTCATGAAAAATGACTTATTCACAATCGGCAGCATCACGATCCACGGCTACGGTCTGATGATCGGCATCGGCATTATCGCTGCGTATTACCTGGCAGAGTACCGGGCAAACAAGCGGGGGATGGATGTCGATATGATCCTCTCGATCGCGATCTGCGGTGTTGTATGTGGAATTTTAGGTGCAAAACTTCTGTACTATGTCACAATCTTTGACGAGATTCTGGCAAACCCGAAGAAATTGCTAGATATCAGCGACGGATTTGTCGTGTACGGCGGCATCATCGGCGGCGTGCTGGGCGGCTATGTGCTGAGCCGGATCAAGCATATTTCTTTTTTCCAGTATGCGGATTTGGTCATGCCGTCGGTTGCGCTCGCGCAGGGCTTTGGACGGATCGGCTGTTTCCTGGCTGGCTGCTGCTATGGTATGCCGACCCACAGCCATTTTGCGATCGTGTTCCACGATTCGGACTTTGCCCCGAATAACATTCCGTTGGTTCCGACCCAGCTCATCTCAAGCGGTCTGGATTTTCTGCACTGTCTGCTGCTTCTCTATGCGGCGAAAAAGTGCAAAAAACAGGGGCAGGTGGTATCACTGTATCTGATCTGCTACAGTCTGGGACGCTTCGTGCTGGAATTTTTCCGCGGTGATTTGAACCGGGGAGCGGTCGGATCCCTCTCGACTTCACAGTTTATCTCGTTGTTTATCTTTGCGGCGGGCGTGGCGATGTTTGCGTTCTGCGGGAAGAGGACGGAAGTACTGTTAGAAAAGTAAAAATTTTACTGAGCAAAGGACAGAATCGCAGAGTATGAGGCAACACATAAATGTCAACCCAAATAAAAAATATTCTTGACATTTTACCAAAATCGCTGTATGATACCTCTGATATGGAAAATCTTAACATTTTAAGAGTCATCCATGCAAATATATCTGACCACCTGTGAAACAGGGAATGGCCATACGGACAGCCGGGTCAAATGCCGATTGGCAGTGCGAACTGCCCTATTGATTGAGTTAAAAGCTCAATTTTATAAGTTGGTTACTTTACAACCAGTGCTCATGCACATCAACTTGTAAAACGGTCAATAAGAGTGGTAAAAGTAGATATTTGCTATATAGACTCTGAATGTGAAATTTCTGTGGATAAAAAGGTTTGAAGCAATGTGCAGTATATGCGGTAAATAGGGACAAGGGAAGATTTCGCAGGTATACGGCAGATTTGTAAAAATAGAGCAAAGCAGAAAAAGAACGTTTTTGCGGATGATGTGGAGACA